>JACRMS010000001.1 GCA_016214845.1 Nitrospirota bacterium
AAGTCCAGCCTGCCGTCACAGTTGTTGTCTTTGCCGTCGCATATCTTCGGCGCTCCGGGATAGACTTTGTTGTCGTTGTCGTTACAGTCTGTTAACTTTCCCTTCGGACATGAAATGTCTCCGGGGCTGCCGTAACCGTCTGAGTCATTGTCTGTACATGCCGCGTGAACCGGAACAAATGACAGGGCAAGCACAAGTACAGAAAACAGGATGATAAAAATTGATCGATACTTAAACATAATCCCTCCTCTTTTTTAAGTCTTTAATTGGTTTTATTCCAACGTGTTTGATTTGTACGCTGGTACTTTAGTTAATTTAAAGTACCGCAGGGAAGGGATTCAATAGAAATGTTACTTACTGATTCGGTGTATTTTGTGAATAAAAATTCACAGATTGAGGGGGAATTGACTTAGAAAACAAGGTTGAATGCCGGATCATTTTGAGAGGTAATTCTCTAAAATCTTCATGCACTCCAGGGTCTTTTCACCTTCTTTTGTAAGAAAATATGACTTCTCTTTGTCCTGCTCAATGATCCCGGACTCTTTAAGATTCTTAAGATGAAAAACTACTTTTGTGTGGTCTTCTATGTCCAGCGCCTTTGTTATTTCCATAAGGTGCAGGCCTCTGTTCTGGTGGAGCAGTTTGATAACTTTTCTCCTTATGGAATTGGTCAAAGAGCTTAGGGTAAAATCCATGTCCAATTTTTTAATGCCTTCTTCAAATCTGGACTCTTCCAGCGCGCGCCTTATTATTGCGTGCAGGTCTTCTATCTTGAAGGGCTTGGATATGTAGTCGCTTGCGCCTTTTTTTATCGCCTTAACTGCGTTATCAACTGTGGCAAAGGCGGTAATCATAATTACCTTCGTCCCCGGACTGCGCTTCCTGATTTCTGCAAGCGCATCCATGCCGCTCATCTTCGGCATCATAAGGTCCAGAAGCATAACATCAAATTTATTTGCTGTAACTTTCTCAATGGCCTCTATCCCTGTGGACGCTTCGTCTGTATGGTATCCCTTCTTGCTCAGTATCTCGGAGAGATTGGCCCTTAGTTCGCTATCGTCATCAACTATAAGGATGTTTTTCATATTCAAAATTTTCCCGCATTTTTCCCGTTTGCCGCAGGGAGTCTGACAGTAACTGTCGTCCCCAGTCCTTCCCTGCTCTCTATGTCTATCTCGCCATTGTGCTGGTTAATGATGCCGTAGCATAGCGATAAACCAAGCCCTGTGCCGCTTCCGACTTCCTTTGTAGAAAAAAAAGGGTCAAATACCTTTAACAGGTTTTCCTGAGAGATCCCTGTGCCGGTGTCGGCTATCTTTATTTTGACCCAGCTGTCGGAATGCGAGCATTCTATGTTGATATGGCCGCTCTCAGGAATAGCTTGAATGGAATTGGTCAAAATGTTTATAAAAACCTGCGTTAATTGTACCGCATCTCCCATCACATTTGATACATTCAAAAGCGTCTTGTGTACAATCACATTCCTTAATTTATTCTTAAGCAATGAAAGCGCTTCATCAATGACGGTGTGTATGTTAACGGGCTTTTGTACAGGCTCAGTTATACGGGAAAACTGCAGCAGGTCTTTTGTAATGGCGGCTACCCTGTCTGTATTTTTTTCTATGGAGTCAACCCTTCTTCTAATCTCATGGTTGTCCATGCCTTCTAATTCATCTCTCAACATTTGCACATTTAATGATATGCTCGTAAGCGGATTGTTTATCTCATGCGCGGTGCCGGCGGCAAGCCGTCCGAGGGGCGCTAATTTTTCATAACGCGCAAGCCGCCTTACCTGCTGTTCCAGACTTCTCCTGGTTTCTGTATCGAATATATTCAATGCCCTCACGACGAAATAAGTAATAAGGACAGCACACAGTCCGCGCAGGCCCTCTACCGGAACCTGAAAATAAGGCACTGCTATGCGGGAGGGGAACAGCCCTGCAAAAATACCGTAAAGTAAAAATATGACGCCGGCATAGAAAAGCTTTCGTGAAACAGGAATGCCTAAGCCTTCTTCCCTTAATGAATACATTATTAATCCGTAGGCTGTCAGGAGCCCTCCAACAAAACCAAAGGTCTTTCTCGTCAAGATCTCTAATTGTTCAAATAATTGATGACCTATGCTGAATCCTGTATTCAACAGATAGATACACCAGAAGAGAAATAGAATAGCAGGAATTCCCTTTAACCATTTCTTAATGCTGTTATGGGTTAGTGATATAAGTGATAAGCCGAACAGCAACAGGAACAAGAATGACAGTACAGCAACAAATACCGCTACCATTTTTACCCAGAAGACCTCGTGCATCAATACATATCGTCCTTTTAAAAGCAGGTAGAGTTCAAGCCATTCGTGTGTTCCATGTGTGAACCCGAACCACGCCAGCAATTGAAGATGGTTTGCAAGTTTCAGGTCACTTGTCTTTATCTTTAATACAATGAACAGACCTAACAACAAAAAGGAAAGACCATAAAAGAAATACAGGTGGCCAATTGGAGGGATGTCAGAAAACACGGCAAAATCAATCATTC
Source organism: Nitrospirota bacterium (assembly GCA_016214845.1). NCBI lineage: Bacteria > Pseudomonadati > Nitrospirota > Nitrospirota bacterium. The sequence goes on from JACRMS010000001.1 coordinate 2,533, forward strand.
CTAAACCTCAAGGCTGCCATGGAAGGGAGCTGCTGCCTTCCCATTTCTTTTTTTAATGGAAAAAAAACCACCTTAAAGATTTGAGCAAAAAAGATACCAAACGAAAGATATTGTAAAATCAAAGTATTGAGCAGACACGATGCTGATGGATTGCCATCCTGGCATGTCATTACGGCATGAAGCTCAATCTCAGAGGCTTCGGAGGGCGAAGGGCGAAAATTATTTTATCAGTGACATCTTATTATGCGATCTGCGCCCAGTACAGTATTTATCTCTGTAATAATTACTTTTGTTACTTTGGAACGATCGGCGCGTAAAAAGATTCCAGCTGATAAGCCCTGTCAAAATACTCCTTGGCCACGTCCATCTTTTTCATCTTGTAATAAGCGTAGCCGATGAAGTAGTAGGTCTTCGGGTCGGGTTTTTTCTCGGCCTCATCTTTCATAATGCTGATGGCCTCGTCCATTTTGCCCTGGAAATAAAGAGAGTAGGCCTTTTCCATCGGCGTCTTCTGCGCCCAGGCCAGAGAGAAGGACAAGGTGAAAGCAATAATTAATAATGTTACGATAATTTTTTTCATAAGCACCTCCCCGTAAATGTTAGCATATTTCCCGTGTATTTTAAAAAGTATTTGAAACCATTTCTGTGATTGTAATCGCTATTACAGTTGCGAGTAACCAGTAGCAACTGACGAGTTGGAATTTTCATCTATCTCGTCACTCGTTACCCGTCACCTATCACTATTCAATTGCAGCTCAATCCGCCTCATGCTCAGGCTCTTCAGGCGCGCCGAATTCCATTTTCTTTTTTCTGACGGCTTCCCTTTGGGACTTTGATGAGTATGCCCTGGGGACAGTCCCCTCTTTGAAAAATTCCACCATTTTTTCCGTATCACTTGTAGCGAGAAGTCCGGTCAGCGGATCAATCACCGCGGTAACAATGCCTTTGGGTAAAGGAAAGGTTTTGTTCGCGGGCACGTCTTTCATAAAGTCCATCCATATTGGCAGCGCGGCTTTTGCCCCTGTCTCCCTTGCCCCAAGCGGCCGCATGTTATCAAAGCCAACCCACACTCCCGCGGCCAATTCAGGGGTATATCCTACAAACCACGCATCCTTGAAGTCGTTAGTTGTCCCCGTCTTTCCCGCTATCGGCATCTGCAATTCCCGCGCGCGCTTGGCGGTCCCGTATTTCACCACATCCTCAAGCATCGATGTGGCAAGAAACGCGGTCTGAGCGCTGATGACTCCTGTGCCTTTGGGCTGATTATTTTCAAGGACATTTCCATCAGCATCCAGTAAGTATTTAATTGCGATCGGATTTATTTTCATTCCGTCATTGGCAAATACGCAAAAGGCGGAAGTGAGTTCAAGCGGTGTGACACTCAGGCTGCCGAGGGCGAGAGACAGGTTGTAAGGAAGCGGACCGGGAATGCCGAGTGCGCCTGCGAATTTAATAACGTCCTTGACGCCGACTTTTTCAAGCAGTTTTATCGTGACAATGTTCCTTGAATACGCGAGCGCCTCTCTCAATCTTGTGGGCCCGTGGAACTTCCTGTCATAGTTTTCAGGCCTCCATTCGCCGAACTGTTCAGTCGAGTAACTTACAGGCTCATCCACTATCGTGCTTGCCGGAGTGTAGCCGCTGTCCATGGCCGCCGCGTAAATTACAGGCTTGAACGCGGAGCCCGCCTGCCTCTTCGCAAATACAGCCCGGTTGAATTCACTCTTTCCGAAATCATATCCGCCGACGATGGCCTTGATATAACCGGTGGAAGGCTCTACGGCAACAATTGCCCCCTGCACAACAGGCTCCTGCTCAAGCTGAAAAACAGGCTCATTGCTTATCATCTCTTTTACCTTGACCCTGATGACATCGCCTGACCTCAGAATGTCAGGGAGCTTGAAATATCTGAAATCCTTGATCACCTTGCCGCTTGAATCAAGTAATCTTTTTGCCCATGTGGTGTCAGGCAGGAATATCCTGCCGGTAAAGCCCCTTGCTTTGACAATCGCCTGCGAGTCGGAAACTGTAATCACAGTCGCAGTCATGATGTCGCCCTGCCGCATGACAACTTTCCCGAACGGTTTTTCTTCCTTTAACTCATTCTCCAGGATAATGTCTTTGTGTCCGATCGCCCCTCTGTAGCCCTGCCTTTTGTCCAGCTCCCGCAGGCCGTTTTGCATTGCCCTGACAGCGGCAGCCTGCATTCTTTTATTCAACGTCGTATACACCTTGAGCCCGCCTTTATACACCTTTTCAACGCCGTATTCGTCTTCAAGATATTTTCTGATATATTCGAGGAAATAATTTTGCGTATACAGTTCATACCTCATACTTGAAAGATGAAGGGGCTGCCTGTATGCCTTTTCCGCTTCATCTTTGGTTATGTACTTTTCCTCCTCCATTCTTCTCAGAACGATATGCTGCCTTTCCTTTGCCTTGTCAAGATCGCTGTATGGCGAAAATTTGCTCGGCGCCTTGACGAGCCCGCCGATAAGCGCGGCCTCCGCGAGGTTTAAATCAGAAACAGACTTGCCGAAATAAGTCCTCGCCGCCATCTCGACACCGTAAGCGCCGTGTCCGAAATAAACCTTATTAAGATAAAGTTCGAGGATCTCTTCTTTTGTCAAGTTCTTTTCGATCCTGAATGCCAGGGTCGCCTCTTTTAATTTTCTGACCACGGTTTTTTCGGGGGAAAGGAAGATCACCTTCGCAAGCTGCTGGGTGATAGTGCTTGCGCCTTCCTTTATCCTGCCTGCGATAATATCTTTTAATATCGCCCTTATGATCGCGATGTAGTCGATGCCTTTATGCTGCCAGAACCTTGAATCCTCAACAGCCACAACAGCGCGTATTAAATTTTCAGGGATCTTGCTGATGGGCACGAATATGCCTTTTTCAACCTTGAACTCGCCGACGAGGCTATCGTCATCCGCGTAGACCTTTGTCCCGTTTGCAGGGACATAGCCTTTGATCTCATTTATTTGCGGGATGTCCTTTATCAGCGCAAGATAGCCCCCTACGGCTGAGCCTGCTATTAAGACGAGTACAAAGATGAGAGTGTTAAATAAAAATTTTTTCATATCGATGATTATAGTAACGATTTATTTGAACTGTCAATTAAAGATTCCGCGCAGCTTGCTGCGGGAATCTTAATGCAATGAATTATTATTTTCTTCATTCGCTCGCTTGACCCTGCAGCAAGTTTGCAGGAATACGCTCGCTACCCATTTATGGTAGTGCGTTGTTGACACAAGCTTCTCAATGATGTTAAATTTTTTGATTAAATCAGCCCTCTCCGTTTTAATACAAAAAGAGGTATAATTAATCTTGTCGCTCAAAAACATATGACCACTGATTATAAAGATACATTAAATCTTCCCAATACTGCATTTCCCATGAAGGCGAATTTGGCCCAGAAAGAGGTGGAGCTGCTTGCCGTCTGGGAGAAAAGCGGGACTTACCACAAGATGCAGCAGAAAGACCGGGCCAAAAGCTACATCCTGCATGACGGCCCTCCGTACGCAAACGGCAATATTCATCTGGGACACGCCCTCAATAAGATCCTTAAGGACATGATCGTGAAATATAAGGCAATGAAAGGGCACTACGCGCCTTACGTACCGGGCTGGGACTGTCACGGCCTTCCCATTGAGCATCAGGTGGATAAAAACCTCGGGGCCAAGAAAGAGAACACGACCATAACGGAAAAGAGAAAACTTTGCAGGGAATATGCCGCGAAGTTTTTAGACATTCAACGGGAGGAGTTTAAACGCCTCGGCGTATTCGGCGACTGGCAGGACCCGTACATTACAATGTCTTTTCTCTATGAAGCGACTATAGTCAGAGAGCTTAACAGGTTTGTTCAAAATGGCTCTGTTTATAAAGGGAAGAAACCCGTTCACTGGTGTCCGACTTGCGTGACTGCGCTTGCCGAGGCAGAGGTGGAATATGCTGACAAGGAATCTCCTTCAGTCTATGTGAAGTTTAGAGTGAAAGATCCAAGAGGTAAGTTCTCGCCGGATGCCGTGAAAGGTACGTACTTTGTAATATGGACGACAACCCCGTGGACGCTCCCTGCAAATATGGCTTTGGCGCTGCACCCAAAATTTATTTACCGTCTTGTCCAGACACCTGAAGGGGAACTGATACTCGCTCAGGACCTGATTCAAATCTGCATGGAGAAATTTGGATATAAAGAAGGCGATTATAAAATCACAGACGGAGGATGGGCCGGCTCAGAGCTCGAAGGCATTGTTTGCAGACATCCGTGGATTGAAAGAGATGTGCCTGCAATTTTAGGCGAACATGTGACCCTGGACCAGGGCACCGGAATAGTCCACACAGCTCCGGGTCATGGTGAAGAGGATTATGAAATAGGATTGAAATACGGATTGGATGTGTATGCGCCGGTTGATAAAAAGGGTTGCTTCACTGATGAGGTTGAAGGTTTTACCGGTCAATTTGTTTTTAAAGCCAACCAGGAAGTTATTAATAAGCTCAAAGAAGAACATGCGCTTCTCGGTGTACCTGAGAATATAAAACATTCCTATCCTCACTGCTGGAGATGCAAAAGGCCAGTGATCTTCAGGGCCACGGAGCAGTGGTTCATTTCTATGGAGAAAAATGATCTGAGACATCGCGCCCTTGATGAAATTAAAAAAACTAAATGGGTCCCGACATGGGGTATGGACAGGATCAACGGGATGGTAGAGAACCGGCCTGACTGGTGTATCTCAAGGCAAAGGTCATGGGGCGTGCCCATAGCATTGTTCCAGTGCAAAAAATGCAAGCAATTCATAAACGACAAAGCGGTTATGGAAAGGATTGAGCAGGAATTTGCACAGCATGGGGCGGACATCTGGTTTGAAAAGACCGAGGCGGAGCTGCTTCCCGCTAACTACAAATGCGCAAAGTGCGGCTCACAGGAGTTTATAAAAGAGATGGATATCCTTGATGTGTGGTTTGATTCAGGCGTAAGCCACGCGGCGGTCATGGAGGCTGATGAGCGGCTCACGAGTCCTGCTGACCTTTATCTTGAAGGCAGTGATCAACACAGGGGTTGGTTTCAGAGTTCGCTCCTCACTTCTGTCGGCACTCGCGGCAGGGCGCCGTATAAGGCAGTCCTCACCCACGGCTTTGTTGTGGACGGGCAAGGGAAAAAGATGTCCAAGTCCCTCGGCAATGTTATTTCGCCTCAGGAAATTACAAAGAAACACGGCTCTGAAATATTGCGGCTCTGGACTTCATCTGCCGATTACAGGGAGGACATGAGGATCTCAAATGAGATCATGTCCCGTCTTGTCGAGGCATATAGAAAAATCAGGAACACCTGCCGGTTTCTTCTTGGGAATATAAATGACTTTGATCCGGCGATGGCGGAATTAAGTAAGATACAAAAAGATGACTTACTTGAGATAGACAGATACGCCCTGAGCATTCTTCAGGGACTGATCAGGAAAGTAAGTACTGCCTACGAGACCTTTGCGTTTCATGAGGTCTACCATGCCATATATAAGTTCTGCGTAATTGACATGAGCTCATTCTATCTTGACATCCTCAAAGACAGGCTGTATACATTTAAGGCTGGCTCAAAGGAGAGAAGGTCGGCGCAGATAGTTTTATATAACATATTGATATCATTAACAAAAATGGTAGCTCCAGTCCTGTCTTTTACTGCTGAAGAGATCTGGCAGCATATCCCCGGTAAGAAGGAAGAGAGTGTGTTTCTTTCTACCTTTCCGGAGGTGAAAGAAGAATTTATTGACACGGAACTGGAGCAAACCTGGGAGAGGCTTGCAAAGGTTCGTGATGAAGTCAATAAGGCATTAGAAATTAAACGCCAGGAGAAAGTTATCGGCAACGCCCTTGAAGCAAAGGTTACATTATTCGTAAATGAAGAAATGTCTCAACTCCTTGAAAAATACAATGAATTTCTACCGACACTTTTTATAGTCTCTGCTGTAGAAGCCTTGAAAGATTCAAAGGCGGCTGAAACTGCATATCAAAGTTCAGAAGTTGAAGGGCTTTCCGTCTTTGTAGAAAAGGCAGAGGGAAATAAGTGCCAGCGGTGCTGGAACTGGGACGTCAATGTCGGAAAATATGAGACCCATCCCGAGCTGTGCAAAAAATGTTATGAAGTGATTGCATCGTGAGGAAAGTCATGCTCATAGCTATAATTGCTTCTCTTGTTGTGATTACCGATTACATAACTAAAAAGGCTATCGTCGCCAAACTTACACTCTTTGACAAGATTGATGTGCTGCCATTCTTAAGGATAGTTCATGTGGAAAATAAAGGGGCCGCCTTTGGGCTTTTCGCTAATCTCGGCAATAATATATTTATGGCAATTTCAGTTATCGCAATTATCGCGATCCTGGTATATGTATCCAAATTTGCTAAAGGAAGCGAGGTGTTTTCTTTTTCCCTGATTCTCGGCGGCGCAGTCGGGAACTTGTTAGATAGAATTACCACTGGGAAGGTAGTTGATTTTATTGATGTTTATATTAATAAATGGCACTGGCCGGCATTCAACGTGGCAGACTCCGCGTTAACAGTTGGGATCATGTTGTTTATCTGGTCGAGTTTAAAATCCGGGAAACCTAAAGAAATCTGAGAGATATGCCGTTAATCACTTTAAAAAATATAACGACACAAATGAGAGGTAAAACCAATGAATAAAACATGCGGTCATAATACAACCTCACAGGATACGGAAAAGAAATCAAAAATTAAAAACTTCTTTGAAAAGCAGGCGACCAAGCTGAGACAACGCAAATTTACATGTCCGATCTGCAAAGAAGTCTTTCACGGACTCTCCAAGCTGAGCGCCCATCTCAAGAAACACTGCACGTGATAGTCTGTTGAAGGTCAGTCGTCGGCTGACCCAAGCGGCAGATAAGCCTTTGGATTTAAGGAAAGATCTACTGTTTTCGCGTTTATAAGATGATGGTATCCTGCGGCAGCTATCATTGCCGCATTGTCAGTGCATAAGTGCAGCGAAGGAAAATAAACCTCAAAATCTTTTTCAAGAGCTTCCCGCTTGATATTTTCTCGTAAGGCGCTGTTTGCGGCTACTCCTCCAGAGAGAATGATTGTTTTAATACCGGTTGCTCTCGTCACGTCAATTATTCTGTTTGTCAAACTTCCCACAACAGCGGATTGAAAGCTTGCGGCAATATCCTCTTTGCTTGCCTCAGGGTTTTTTCTGACATAGTTTAATACCGCAGTTTTTAATCCGCTAAAACTAAAGTCGAAACTATCTTTAAGAAGCGCCTTTGGGAAGGCCACAGCTTGGGGATTCCCTTTTGACGCAAGCGCATCAATGATCGGGCCACCGGGGTATCCAAATCCAAGGAGCTTCGCCACCTTATCATATGCTTCTCCCGCGGCATCATCCCTTGTCCTGCCCAATTCAATATATTGTCCAAAGCCGTCCACCTTGTATATGCTTGTATGCCCGCCTGATACTACAAGGGCGAGAAAGGGAAACTCGGGCTTAGTCTCAAGAAATACTGAAAATATATGCCCCTCCAGATGATTTACGGCAACCAGCGGGACAGTGTGGACAAATGAAAGTGATTTCGCAAAGCAAACCCCGACAAGGAGCGAGCCGATCAACCCGGGCCCATGACTTACTGCAATCGCAGAGATATCACGTATCCCAACCCCGGCTTGCTTTATTGCCTCATCAACAACGGGGCAGATCATCTCCAGGTGTCTTCTTGATGCAAGCTCCGGGACTATGCCGCCATACTTTTTGTGGATTTCATTCTGGCTTGAGACGATATTTGAAATGATACTGCTTCCATCCATAACAATAGAGGCGGCGGTGTCGTCACAGGATGTATCTATTCCCAAAATCAGCATCTTCAAATATCATTGTTCCACGTGGAACATATTTTCTTTCTGCTATATGATGTCTTCAAAAAAGATTTTTAATACGAAATGAAAGTCTATTCCAGAATTTCTATAATCGACAAACAGTTTATTACATCTCTGCTTTAGGGGCTATAGTGTTCAAGCCTTTAACTCTATGCCCTCAGCTTTTCAAAGGTGTCGCATAGAAATTCTTCCACAGCCTTCCATTTCAGCAACCATTGGGCGCAGAGTTCATAATGGATAAACCTGCTGATTAATATATTCAGAGGCAGCCCGAAAGCCGTTTTTTCTAAGAATGCGAAAGATGTTTTCTGAAGCAAGAGATTTAAGAAGTTTCTCCCTTTTTTTATTGTCCAGTAGTTTCTTTATCGCCCTGTTACGGGTTGATTCGACAAACTTTAAATAAAGTGCAAATTCTTTATCGTAAAGTTTTTCCATTTCTTTTCTAATGGCCTTTGAGATTGCTGGACTCGCGCCTTCAGTTGAGATAGCAATAGTCAAAGGCCCGCGCCTTACGATTGAAGGTGCGATAAAATTTCCCTCTGAGGGCAGATCAATTACATTTACGAGATGTCCCGCCTCACGCGCTATCTGGGTATTTACCTCAGTGGAAGAGGTGCACGCGATTACGACAAAGGCGTCTTTAGTGTCTCCAGTTTTATAGGCCCTTATAATATGTTTAATCTTCCCTTTATCTTTAAGTATCCGTAAGTTGCGTGTAATTTCAGGGCTTATTATTTTAACCAAAGCTCCTGCCTTGAGAAGTATGCGCACCTTTCTTTCCGCAACACGGCCTCCTCCAACTACAACTGTTTTTTTATTTTTCAGATTCAAAAAGACGGGATAATATTTCACTTTTTTTCTTTAAACGAAGTGATGAGTTCTCTCGCATCATTGGCACGTTTTATTGTGGGGAATTTTACAATTAGAGAAGTCAGGGCATTTATCGCCTTGTCACGCTGTCCCAGATTTTCATAAGAAAGACCGAGATAATAAAGCGTTTCAGATTCTTTCATTGAGTCAGGGTAGTTTTCAAGCAGGCCGGTAAAGCGCTGCACTGCCGCATTGTAAGAGCCTTTTTTATAATAGAAATTTCCAATGGAGAATTCATATTCAGCAAGCACTCGCCGGCACACGGTTATCCTGTCGTCGACAATATCCATGTATGGGTTTCTGGGATAATCCCGTCTAAGCTTTTCAAATTCCTTTAAAGCCCGTTGAGCATAAGAGTAACTGATGTCAACGGTTGTTATCCTTTTAAAAAAGCTCAGTGCCAGATTATATTGAGCGTAAGGCGCATACTTGCTATATGGATATGTATTCAGGAATGTTTCGTATTCAACCGCTGCTTCATCATAGGAGGCGTCCTCAAAATATGTGTCAGCGATGCGAAGCTTGGCCAACGTTGAATATTGCTGAGAGGCATCCTTTAATTTAATTTTTTCAAGAAGCTCCCTTGCTTCCGCATAGGAGCCGGCAGATATAAGGTCATTTGCCTTTTTCAAAGATCCTTCAGGGTCAAAAGGCGGTTCCTGGACCTGGGCGGCCGAGCATCCAAGCACAATCAGGAGGATAAGCAGAAAAAAGATTTGCCGGACATATTTAGTTTTTTTGTATTTCATAACTTCCCTTATTACAAAGTAAATAATTTTATCTTAACGCAAGTATTTTTATCAAACTGTATCGCGCAATAAAAATAATAACTTTATAACTAATTGTTCAGTTTACTATCTGTCATGAATTTATTACAATTAACTTATTATGAAAACAATAAAGACGGAAGAATATATTATCGAAGAAGAGCCGTACTATCTGCCTTCAGGCAGGGAGATAGAGATATTTGAGGCAGCTTACAAGAATCAGATACCGGTCATCTTGAAGGGACCAACCGGATGCGGCAAGACCAGATTTATGCAGCATATGGCCTGGAGATTGAAGAGACCTCTTATTACTGTTTCTTGTCATGATGATCTCACTGCCTCCGACCTTGTTGGCAGATATCTTGTGCGCGGAGGGGAGACGGTATGGGTTGACGGGCCTCTTACAAAGGCCGTGAAGGTCGGCGGCTTCTGCTATCTCGATGAAATTGTCGAGGCGAGGAAGGACACCACAGTCGTAATCCATCCCTTGGCGGATGACAGGAGGATCCTCCCCATAGAGAAGCTGGGCGAGACACTACAGGCGCCTCCGCAATTCCTCTTCAGCATATCCTACAATCCGGGATACCAGAGCATCCTCAAAGACCTCAAGCAGTCTACACGTCAGCGGTTTCTTGCAATTGAGTTCAGCTATCCTGACAAGAAGCTTGAAAAGCAGATCATAATGCACGAATCCGGTATTGATGAAACCACTGCGGAAAGACTGGTGAGTTTCGCCGAAAAAACTCGTAATCTGAAAGACAGGGGGCTGATCGAGGGGGCAAGCACAAGGCTTTTAATTCACGCTGCAAAATTGATCTCTTCCGGCATTGAAACGACAGAGGCCTGCAAGACCGCAATTGCCGAGCCCCTTACCGATGACCATGAAATGCTGTCGGCCCTTTCCGAACTAATAAGCTCCATATTTTAATGCATGAGATTGAAGAGAAATATATTGAGCAATTAAAAGAAGAGATCATAAAAAATCTACGCCTGGATTTTTTTGATGATGAAGAGATAAAAGCGATCTTAATGGACCTGACGTCCTTTGACAAAAAGATAAGACAAAAAGCTGTTGCCCTCTGCCAGACCCTTTCCCATAAAAGCTCATCCCTGGTCCCGACTACAATTAAACGCGTTAAAAACGCCTCCCGATTCCTTGTGCCAAGAGAGATGGAAAAATGGATAAACCACGCCTATGATTTGTTAGACCATCAGGGAGTTGATCCTTTTTTAGGTTTTATTTCAAGGATGGATGCTGAGACCCTTTGGAATTTTCTGATGCCAAAAGGGCTTTCACTTCAGGAAGTTGCGCCGTTTCTTGAAACTTATCTGAGGGGCATATCGGGGCTTGAACTGAAGGTCATGCCAAACAAAGAATCTTATACCAACACATCAACGATATATCTTCCTCCCTTTTTAGACAAATATGAAGAGCACGATAAAAATCTTCTGATTTATAAATTCATGGCAGCCCACAAATGGGCACAAATAGTACAGGGCACACTGACCCCTGACGCAGCCACACTAAAAGCCTTTCTGAAAGATGATGTTACAGCCCATCCCGACATAGAAACCTTCTTCGGACTTTTTCCTGAAAAGGAACTCGCGATCGATCTTTACAACCTTATTGAAGCCTTCAGGCTTGAATCATTTCTTAAAAAAGAGCTCCCCGGACTTATGAGAGAAATGCGTAACATTAAGAAAGATTTCATTAAATTCAGGGCCCCTCTTTCAAGCCTTTCAGAAAAAGCAGCGTTTGTTGAACTGCTTTATCAGTCTTATCTGAGGGGAGAAACTGAAACCTCTTTTTTAAACAAAGAGATCGGAGAAATTTTAAATCTGAAAGAAGAGACCGGTAATTATGAAAGCATGACAGCCCTTTTTAAACTTTATGACATGGCAATTAAATTTGCAGGCACTTACCAGCCGCGAAGTTATCTGCTTCTTCTTGGTGCAATAAGGCCGGAAGAAATCTCCGTTCATTTGAAAGAGGAGAGACGGGCGCACAAAAAGAGGCTTGAGGGCTTCGTCACAAAAATCATAAACATGCCCTCATTTGATCCTCAGAAGATGTCCGCGCATAAGAGCCTCTTTCGGGACAGGATGGCTGACCCTGCGAAAGAATACCTGCTTATCAAAGGCAGGATAATCGATCTTGACACCGAGACAAAAGACTTTATCGCTGAGAGGGGCGGGATACCGGGCGGCGTAATGGTCAAGGGGGCAGACATTGGCGGGGCGGGAAGTCCTATCACCCTGACCGAACTAATGGAAGAAGAGGAAATATTTCAGGAGGCTACGGGCGGGATAAAATATGATGAATGGGATTATAACAGGGGAGGCTACAAGAAAAAGTGGTGTACCCTTTATGAACATAATATCCATCCGGTGCACGACTCATTTGTGGAGCTGACCCTCAGGCGTTACAGCGGACAAGTCAGCGTGCTGAGGAAGAAGTTTGAACTTTTAAACAGAGAACCCAAGATAATCAGAAGACAGAAGGACGGAGACGATATAGATATTGATGCAGTTGTCGATGCGTTTTCAGACATACACGCGGGCCTTTCACCGGCTGAAAATTACTTCACAAAATACGACAGGCAGCAAAGGAACCTCGCAGTATTGTTTCTTATCGATATGAGCGGTTCCACAAAGGGCTGGGTAAATGAGGCTGAAAGAGAATCCCTTATACTAATGGCTGAGGCGCTTGAAGCGCTTGGTGACCGGTATGCTGTTTATGGTTTTTCCGGCATGACAAGAAATAAGTGCGATTATTATTGTGTAAAGAGTTTTGACGAACAGTACTCAGACATTGTAAAGCGGCGCATCAGCGGCATAGTCCCAAAAGACTACACCCGCATGGGGCCGCCTATCAGGCACTCAATATCTCTTCTTAAATCTGTTGATGCAAGGACAAAGCTGCTTATCACTCTCAGCGACGGGAAGCCGGAAGATTATGATGCGTACAAAGGCAACTACGGCATTGAAGATACCAGAAAGGCGCTCATAGAGGCAAAGGAATACGGGATCCATTCCTTCTGCATAACCATTGACAGAGAGGCAAGCTCGTACCTGAAACGCATGTACGGTGAGGTAAATTATACAGTGATAGATGATGTCAGGAAGCTCCCGCACAGGATCACGGAGATTTACCGGCGGCTTGCAACCTGATTTATCAGCTCGGATTATGACTATGAAAGAAGAGGGCCGGGATTATTTTCACAATGAGTTCAATCTGCGCGAGGGACTGATATACCTTAATCATGCCGCTGTATCCCCGTGGCCTGTACGCACGGCAAAGGCTGTGCAGCAGTTTGCGGAAGAGAACATGGTCCAGGGTTCTTTGAATTATCTTAAATGGATCGAGGTTGACAACGGACTGCGCGCACAGGCGAGGGAACTTTTAAACGCCCGTTCAAAAGACAGCATTGCCCTTGTCAAAAATACCTCTGAGGCCCTGTCTTTTGTGGCATACGGGCTGGACTGGAAGGGGGGTGATAACATTGTCAGCGCCGATCAGGAATTTCCATCCAACCGCATTGTCTGGGAGTCGCTCCGTCAAAGAGGTGTTGAATTCCGCGAAGCTGACATCAGTAAAACAGAGAGTCCCGAGGATGCTCTTTTCTCAATAGTCGATAATCGAACACGTCTGATTACAATCAGCTCCGTACAGTTTTCAACAGGCCTCAGGATGGATATTGCACGCATCGGCGAGTTTTGCAAAAGCAAAGGCATCTTATTTTGTGTTGATGCGATCCAAGGTCTCGGAGCCTTGCGGTTTGAAGTTGAAAATATTGGCGCGGACTTTGTTATGGCAGATGGGCACAAGTGGATGCTCGGCCCTGAAGGGCTTGGACTTTTTTACTGCCGTCCTGAAGCAATGGACCGTTTGAATCTTACTCAATACGGCTGGCACATGGTTGAGGCCGCAGGGGATTTTGACCGCAGGGGTTGGAGCATCGCAAAGACAGCCCGCCGCTTTGAATGCGGAAGCCCCAACACCGTTGGCATTCACGCACTCAGCGCGAGCCTTTCACTTTTGTTGGAAACAGGAATGGAGCAGGTGGAAAGAGATGTGCTGAAAAGAAGCGAATATCTTTTTGACAAGATTACGTCAAACCCTGAACTCGAATTGCTCACCTCAACAGCTTCAGGCCGCTATGCCGGCATCGTCACTTTCAGAAGACGCAATGTTGATCCGGCAGCGCTTTACCGTCATTTGAGTCAGAACAATATAGTATGCGCCTTGCGCGGAGGAGGTATTCGCCTGTCGCCTCACTTCTACACCCCGTATGATCATCTCGACCGCGCGATAGATCTTGCCAATGATATTTCATAAAACATAACCGGGTCTCTATGCGTCCTAAACATAAACAAATTTTTTCCGGCGGCATCCTGGCGACAATCGGATATTTGCTGTCGCCGCTCTCGTGGTGGAATGATTTGTATTTGAATATCCCGCTCGCATACGTCTGTGCCTGGCTGGCAAGCTTATTATATAAGCCTGCATTTCTTCCCGTATTTATTGTCTCTTACTGGATAACAAACATAACCGGCTTTGTACTGATGCATAAGGGAATAGAAAAAATTGCGGGAAAAGAAGTCAAAAAATCATTTTCAAAAAAAGTCCTTTTAAAGGATCTCGCGCTTTCATTGGCGTATACTGTCTTGATAATCATCCTGATTAAATTACATATAATCAGACCCATCGAGCAGTACTTCACCAGCCCTGCTTTGTAACCATTCCAAACCCCTCTCAATACCTGTTACAATATTCGGATGTCCAGACACGAACTCATAATTGAAGGGGCCAGGCAGAATAACCTGCAGAATATAAGCCTCCGCCTGCCGCACAATACCTTCATCACAATAACAGGCGTTTCCGGCTCAGGCAAGTCTTCTCTTGCGTTTGATACGATCTTTGCCGAAGGCCAGTGGAGGTTTATAGAATCCCTTTCAACCTATGCCCGGCTATTTCTTGAGAAGCTCGACCGTCCGGACGTTGATTCTATACGTAATATCAGGCCGGCGATCGCGCTTGAGCAGCGCAATACCGTAAAGACCTCACGCTCCACTGTCGGCACAACTACGGAGATATATGATTACCTCCGCCTGCTCTATGCAAAAATAGCTGAGCCTCACTGCCCGAAATGCGGCAGGAAATTAAAGTCGTGGAACCCCTCCCTTGTGGCAAAGGAACTTATCGAAAAATATCCTGATAGAAAGGCGATGATCATCTTTGACTCGGATGATACCGCGGAAGAATTACAGAAGAAGGGTTTTCACCGTCTTCGTGAAAAGGCCCCGTCCGGTCATGAAGTAATTCTTGACAGACTTGTTATAAAAGACGAACCGCGTTTGTCAGATTCAATTGAGACCGCGTGGGAGCACGGAAATAAAAGTGTGAAGGTTGAGCTTGTCAGCGATAGGGAAGAAAAGAACGAAATCCTTCATTTTATTTCCGAGCTGAAATGTCTTGACTGTAATATTGAGATCATGAAGCCTCAGCCCCTGCTATTTTCCTTCAACCATCCGCTTGGCGCGTGTCCGAAGTGCAAAGGCTTCGGCAACATACTTGAATACTCCGAGGACTGCCTCATTCCAGACAAAGACCTCACACTTGAGAAGGGGGCCATCGAACCCTGGAGCAAGCCTTCAAACAGATGGTGGTACAGGCAGTTTGCAAAGGCCGCCAAGGCGCGCGGCATAAATCTCAAGGTCCCTTACAAGGAGCTTTCCGATGAGGTGAAGGCGCTGATATTCAGCGGAGCAAGTGACTTTCACGGGATGAACGATTTCTTTGAATATCTTGAGAGCAGGCGGTACAAACTTCATGTCCGAGTTTTTTTAAGCAGGTACCGGAAGGCGGTCACCTGCGATCATTGCCTTGGCAGCAGGCTCCGTCCGGAGGCGCTCGCATTCACTGTCGGTGGATTGAATATAGCCCGGATGACAAACATGCCCATCGCGCAAATGAACAATTATTTTTCAACCCTCGGCCTCACTGAATATGAGCGAGAGATTTCATCTGAGATACTCAGACAGATTGATCTCAAGCTGAGTTTTTTAATGCGCGTCGGGATCGGTTATCTCACGTTAAACAGGGAAGCGAAGACCCTCTCAGGCGGCGAGTCGCAGAGGATAAATCTTGCAAATCAATTAGCGTCAAAATTGACCGGCACCCTCTACGTCCTTGATGAGCCAACCGTCGGCCTTCATCCAAGGGACGTTGGCAGGATTGCGGAAATTCTGAAAGAGCTTGCCGCTGCGGGAAATACTGTCATCACAGTGGAGCATGACAAGGCAATTATTAATTCTTCAGACTGGATCGTTGAGATCGGGCCCGGCGGAGGAAACAGGGGAGGCAAGGTGCTCTTTTCAGGACCAAGAGAAGATTTTCTCAAGACAGATACTCTCACCGCAAATTATCTGAAAAACATAGAACGGATCCCTGTTCCAAAGATCCGAAAAAAAGGCAGCGGCAAAAAACTCTTGATCAAGGGAGCAAGCGGAAACAATCTGAAGCACATAGACATCAATATCCCTCTTCAAACCCTGACCTGTGTAACAGGCGTATCAGGCTCAGGCAAGAGCACCATTGTTGAGGACACGATTTACAAGGCGCTTGCGAGGCATTTCAAGATCGAGTTTGAAACCCCTGACCCTTTTGAATCCGTCAAAGGACTTGAGTATCTGAAAGGGGTCAAGATCATTGATCAGCACCCGATCGGCAAAAGCCCGCGCTCAAATCCTATCACATACATAAAGGCGTTTGACCACATAAGAAAGGTTTTTTCAGAACAGCATGAAGCGAAAATGATCGGGCTTACCCCCGGGCACTTTTCATTCAATACAGAAGGAGGGCGCTGCGAGGCTTGCAGCGGCGCGGGTTATCAAAAGCTTGAGATGTATTTTTTCGAGGACCTGTTTGTAAAATGCGAAGAGTGCGGCGGCAGGCGATACAAACCTGAAGTTCTCACTGTAAACTATAACGGGAAAAATATTCATGAAGTCTTAGCCCTTACTGTTGACGAGGCAATTGAGTTTTTCAAATCCATTCCTTCCCTTGCGGACAAATTAAAACTCATGTCCTCAGTCGGACTCGGCTATCTGAGGCTGGGACAACCTGCAACAACACTTTCGGGCGGAGAGGCCCAGCGGCTGAAGATCTGCGCGGAATTAGGCGTCCTCAACAGGAAAGACTATCTCTACATACTTGACGAACCCACAGTCGGCCTTCATTCCGATGACATAAAAAAACTCCTGAAGGTCCTCAATCACCTTGTGGACGCAGGCAACACCGTGCTTCTGGTCGAGCACAATTTAGATGTAATAAAATGCGCCGACTGGGTCATTGACGTAGGACCCGAAGGCGGTGACGAGGGCGGCTACGTTGTAGCTGAGGGGACGCCTGAGAAAATCATAATGAACACAACATCCCATACCGGACTGTTCCTGAAAGAATATTTGTAAGCCTGAAAACCTGTTCCAGAATTTCTATAATCGACAACAAAACAGTAGCTGGTAGTTAGTAGACAGTAGATATGGGACCCCAACTACTTACTGCTATCTACTGACTACCTTTTCAAGGTGTCGTATAGAAATTCTTCCACAGTCTTTCATTTCGTAACCGCAGAACGGATTCGGAAATGCAGGCTATCTTGACTACCTCTGAATTAATGATATTATTTTCACAGGAGGTGTGAAAATGAAAACAAGGTTTATGTTCTTAATCAGTCTTCTGTTAATAGCGGCGAGCATAACATATGCGGCTCAAAAGGCTGTGCAGCCTGCCCCGAACGGAATTACGATGCCTGAGGGTTACAAAGACTGGCGGATCATTGCCCCGTCTCACCGCAGTGATAACAACACTATCAGGGTTGTCCTTGGAAATAATACAGCGATACAGGCGGCAAGGGAAGGAAAGACCAATCCCTGGCCGGATGGAACGGTCTTTGCAAAACTTGTATGGAAAAATAAGACCCACGAGAACTGGCCCACCGCGACAATCCCCGGAGAATTCGTCCACGCGGAATTTATGATAAAGGATTCCAAAAAATATCCTGCAACAGGCGGCTGGGGTTTTGCCCGCTGGCTCGGCATGGAGCAAAAGCCTTATGGCAAGGACGCCAACTTTGTGCAGGAGTGCTTCGGCTGTCACACGCCGGTGAAGGACAATGATTATGTGTTTACCCATCCGGCAGTGATGCCGTAAAGTACGGAAGTGCTTTACAGCGGCCAGAGTTTATTCTCTATCGCAGCCATGAGCTTGTGAAATGTTTCCGGTTTTTTGGCTGAGATGGAAATACCGCCGAACCGTTTGCAAACATTTTCGACTACTTCCCTGTTCACCAGGTCCTCTTTGTTGAAGGCCAGCAACTGCGGTTTTTGTGAAACACCCAGATCGCTGAGTATCTTGTCCACGGATTTCATGTGCTGTTCAAAGCGAGGGTTCGATACGTCAACAACATGAAGAAGCAGGTCCGCGTCTTCAAGTTCTTCAAGGGTGGACCGGAAAGCAGAGAACAGGTCCTTCGGCAGGTCCCGGATGAAACCGACAGTATCGGTGATGATCACGTCTCTTTCTTTTGGGAACCTGAGCCTCCTGCTTGATGTGTCGAGTGTCGCAAACATCTTGTCTTCAACAAACGTCGCGCTTTTTGTGAGGTTGTTGAGCAGCGTTGATTTCCCTGCATTTGTATAACCGATAATTGAAATTATCGGAAGCCCAAGCTCAACCCTGCGCGACTTCCTCTGCTGCCTTGCGCGGCTCAGGGATTCAAGCTGTTTTTCAAGCAGGGTTATCCTGTCTCTTACCCTTCTTCTGTCAACTTCAAGCTTCATTTCACCAGGGCCTCTTCCGCCGATGCCGCCCATTAAGCGGGACATCGCGGTCCCTTTACCGGTAAGCCTCGGAAGCCTGTAGCTCAATTGCGCAAGCTCGACCTGCACCTTTCCGTCCCTGCTGTGCGCGCGCCGGGCAAAAATATCGAGGATGAGCTGTGAACGGTCAATGACCTTCAGCTCCGTCAGATCACCTATCGCTTTAATTTGTGAAGGATTCAGGTCCTGATCAAAGATCAACAGCGTTGCGCCCTTATTCAATGCATTTATCACCAGGTCTTTTATCTTTCCCTGGCCCATGAGAAACTTAGGGTTGATCTCCTTCGGTTTCTGTAGCACGGTGTCGAGGACAACGACATTGCTTGAATCCGCAAGCTCCTTCAGTTCTTCCATTGATTCTTCCTGCGCGTGCCTCGGCCCTGTTGATACGCTTACAAGGATCGCGCGCTCACGCTTGTCTTTTACATCAAACCCTTTTCTCTGGGATTGCAGGCTGTCCTCGGTTGCCGAGACCATCACATCAAAGTCTTCAAAGGCGGTCTCGATCCTTTGAAAAGGGAAAGGCCCTTTTATTTCATATGATGTTTTTGCATCGGTTGAGAAAAGATGAGCAAGTGAAACATTGTCAGGCTGTCCGTCCTTTAATCCAATGACGATAAGAGCGTCAAGCCTCAGGAGTGAAAGGTCTGTAATGTCATCCTGATTTATCGCCTCGCTCTTAAGGTGTGTATGGATCAGCCTGAGGCCGCGGAGGACCTTTCTGCCGAGGGGATGATTTTCAAGTTCGGGAATAAATATCCCCCTTGCATCACCCACGATCACATGATGTATATCTCCGTCCCTGTCAGCAAGCACCCCGATCTGCCGCCCAATCGCGTCAGACCATTCAGCCATGTACCTTGCGAGCTCAGCAGTCAGCGCCTTGTCTTTTGGAATACGCCTCCTGTAGATTTTCTCAAGCGCCTTGATCTCGCTTCCCTTTAAGCCTGAGATGTTACCGTGAACAGATGGGATGATGACCTCCGTGATAAAGTTTTATTTGTAATTATAACAAAAGGGGAGAATGGGGGTATTATCTCTTTAATTCACTTTTTAATACAGGAAGTGTCCCTGCTGGTTTCTTATTAGCCAACCGAGATAATCATATTGTATTTGTCCCTTAACCATGTCCCTTAATGTCCCTTATCTTTTCTGAAATTGCTGGAGAAAGCAGATAATGCGTGCCCTTCTTTTCACCCTGTTTTACCAGCAGCTTTTTTTCAACGAGACCGGTCAAGTCACGCGTTGACGTTCTTTTTATGCTATTGCAAAGAGACTGGCATTGCTCATTATCAATTTGATCATTAATGACTAAATATCTAATGATTTTGTCCTGCCTCGGATTCAAACCATAAGCGGCAAACTCTTTAAGAACTTTTTCAGAAATGATGACCCTTTTACCCTTTTCCTGAATTTCCGTCATCTGTGAGCGCAAGCCGGTCACAAAATATTCAAGCCAGCCGGTCATGTCCATATCATTGTTGCTGACCGACTGAATGGCCTTATAGTAGGCCGGCCTGTCTTTGTCGTAATATTCGGAAATGCTGAACAGCCGTTTGAAGTCGTACCCCGTTTTGTAGAGAACAAGAGTGGACAGAAGTCTCGCAGTTCTTCCGTTGCCGTCAATGAACGGATGAATATGGACAAACTGAAATTGCGCGATTCCTGCAAGAAGAACGGAAGGAAGTTCTTCTGCCCCGTTGAGCCAATTTACAAATTTCCGCATTAGATGCGGTACTTCAAGAGGTGAGGGAGGCGTATAAATGATCTCGCGGGTTCTGGAGTTGGCAACGTAGTTTTGAATCGTTCGATAATTGCCGGGGTCCGCCTTCTCGCCGCGCACGCCTTTGACCGTAACCTTGTGAAGCTCCCTGATAATGCCTTCGGTAATCGGGTCTTCCTTTCCAAGATATTTCGATATGAAATCCATAGCTTTTTTATAATTCAAAAGCTCCTTTTCATCGTCACGATTAATGCCCTTAAGCTTTTTGCCTTCAAGAATGTTTTGGGCCTGTTCAAGGCTTAATGCCGTGCCCTCGATATGAGTGGAATGGTGGGACTCAAGGATAAGGGCTTCTTTCTGCATGTCGGCAATCCATTCGTCCTTGAGCTTGACCGCGTCAAGAAAACCGCGAACGCGCTCGATTTCAACAAGGGCCTTGTTGATCTTGGGTGTTATTGTGAATTTCGGATTAAACGGCATTGTTTAATTCCCGCCCTCTTTCCTCAATGACGAGGTTGCGTTTTAATCGCCAACTCGTTTGAGGGTGCCGGATATTGCGGCCTTTTTCCATTACCGTTATTTTATTCCTTCTTCTATTTTGTATGACATAGTAATTTCATAGATGCTTATTCAGTATCAATTTTTCTTTTAATCCATTGGGGTAGATGAAAGATAATTTCTTCCTTTCAAAAATTGGAGTTGCTTTATGTATAACCCGATAAAGCTAAATCAACCTTTGCCGGTTGTTGTCCACTTTTAATTTCGTCCAACTTGCCAAAGGGAAGACCTTCAAGTTCTTCAAGAACATCCTCAATTTCTCAAAGAGTTTTGATTTCCGACAATTTTACTTTAAAAGTGATAAAAGTTTAAAGCTCGGCTTTGATAAGCTTCTGAAGCCTCTCGATTTAGTGTTTGCACCATATAAATATTCCTTCTACCCCTTAATCCTTCTTTTCTCGCTCACACTTAATTCCTTGAAATTCTCACTTGAAACAACTTTTTTGCCTGAGCGTTTCTCAATATCTTTCCTGGTCCTGCCCGCTACCGCCCCGCCGTCCTTAGCATCTTTTTTCAGCGGGACAAAACCCTTTGAGTCTCTGTCCCTCGTCAGTTTTGTTGTAGTAGCCTCGGCAAGCATCGTAAGAATAAGTTCGATGTCGTTCATGTGGTCCCGCAGGTTTTCTCTTTCAAGGTTCTTGAGCTTCTTGTATTCCTCAACCTTAAGATCAAATGTCCCCTGCATGATCTCATTAGTCAGGATTGCGAATTCCCTTTCCGTCTGGACTCCCCTGTTGTTCCACTCTCCTGTAAGGCCCTGGCGAACAGCGATCCCGCGCAGCCTTTTGTCAATCCAGTCTTTGGGATAACCCTTTTTCTCATAAAGCTCCTTCATCCTCTCCATTGCCAGTTGAGGGTCTTCGATCTCGTCAATCCTTTCCTTTCCAACTTTTGCCAGCCAGCGTTTCAACGGTTCAACTCTTGGAGAAGGAATTGACTGGATGACACGAAACATGGTTTCGGTATTGGCGCAATCGGTTAGGCGCATCTTGCCGTCAGGAGCAGCCATTTTCAAGTGTACGATTTTTTCGTACGTTTCGTTAAACCCCTCATTAACAAGCTTTCTTTTAAGATCGCTCCAGTATCGCTTGGGAATACTGCTGTCAGTTAAAACCTCGATAACATCAATGATCGAAAACCACCACTCATTGTTATGGATGGTTTTTCTGATCCTTTTCCCTTCAAAGATAGTTAGCTTGTTTTCTTCCATATGTCCCCCCTCCTTTGAAATTATACTTGGATGTTCAATTATACAATATAAGCAGAATTGCCTGATAATAAATTTGGCTTAAACTTAAAGGGAATTAACATAGATTCCCGCTTACGACATGCCAACAACAGGTGCTTTAGGCACGGGAATGACGACCCCTGTTTTTCTATGCTTTCTACTAACTACCGGCTACCATCTCAGTGCGCCCCGGCCCAGTTTTTCCCGATACCGATGTCTACTTTAATGGGGACGTCGAGCTTGACTGCGTTTTCCATTTCTTCTTTAACGAGCGGCATGATTATATCTTTCTCGCCTTCCGGTACTTCAAATAATAATTCATCATGGACCTGAAGGAGCATCCTTGTTTTGAGATTTTCCTTTTTCAATCTCCGCCAAATGTTCAGCATCGATATTTTAATTATATCAGCGGCGGAGCCTTGCACCGGGGTGTTGATTGCAAGCCTCTCGCCAAGCTGTCTTGTATTTTTGTTTGAGCTCTTGAGTTCCGGTATCGCCCTTTTCCTATTGAACATTGTCGCAACGAATCCCGTCCCGGTTGCCTGCCCGATTGTTTTGTCCATATACTCTTTGACACCGCCGTGTTTTGCAAAGAAGGTATCTATGTAATCCCTTGATTCATCCGGCGGGATCCCAAGCTGCTTGCTCAATCCGAACGGGCTGATACCGTAGACAATGCCGAAGTTCACTGTCTTTGCGCGCCTTCTCATTTCAACTGTAACCTCATTGGCTGAACAACCGAATAGTTCTATCGCGGTCCTTGTGTGAATGTCGCCGTCATGCTGAAAGACCTCGATAAAGCCTTTGTCCCGGCTCAAATGCGCAAGCACGCGAAGCTCTATCTGCGAGTAGTCGGAAGAAAGAAGCAGGAAACCCTCTTCTGCTATAAAGGCCTCCCGTATCTTTGTGCCCCATTCACCCCTGATCGGGATGTTCTGGAGGTTCGGGTCAGAGCTGCTCAGCCTTCCGGTTGCGGTAATTGTCTGATTGAATGATGTGTGGAGCCTGCCTGTCTTTGGATTTACCAGCTTCGGAAGCGCGTCAACGTATGTGTTCTGGAGCTTTGACAATCCTCGGTATTCAATGATCTCTTTAGGAAGTTCATGCTCAAGCGCAAGCTGCTCAAGCACATCAATGTCTGTTGAATATCCTGTCTTGGTTTTTCTAAGGGTCCGCAGGCCGAGCTTTTCAAACAGAATCTCCTGAAGCTGCTTCGGCGAGTTGATATTGAATTCTTCGCCCGCGATAAAATAAATCCTCTTTTCAATGCTCGCAAGCTCCTGCGTCAGTTTTCTGGAAAAGGTATCCATCAAGGGGACATCGATCTTCACGCCAGCCATTTCCATGTCAGCAAGGACTTCAACCAAAGGCATTTCTATCTCATGAAATAATTTTGCAAGGCCCTCTATTTCAATCTTCGGCCCAAGATGGCTTTTCAATTTCAAAGTAACAGCAGAGTCTTCGCCTGAGTATTTTGCTGCGCTTTCTACTGAGACTTCCCTGAAATTAAGTTTGCCTTTATCGGTGACATCATTAAATAAAAGTTTTTTGATGCCGAGATATTCCATGCAGACGTCTTCGAGTCCATGATTTGTCTTGTTTGGATTCAAAAGATAAGAGGCGAGCATGGTGTCAAAGTTAATTCCCTGTAAATTCATTCCCTCATTTTTCAAAATGATGAAGTCGTATTTAATGTTGTGACCGGTCTTTTTAATCTCAGGGCTTTCAAGAATCGGTTTCAACTTCCCTAACACATATTCTTTAGATAGTTGTTCCGGCACGCCAAGATATGAATGGGCCAGCGGGACGTAAAAAGCTTTCTCAGGATGTATAGAAAAAGATATGCCGACAAGCTCCGCTGTAACCGGCGACTTGGAGGTCGTCTCGGTATCAATTGTTACCTCATCTTTTATTAATGAGAGAGCGTCTTCAAGGGTGTTTTTATCAAGGACAGTGATATATTCCGTTTTATCATCAGCGGATGTCTCCGGAACGAGCTTTATCAGACTGCTGAACTCGAACCTGCGGAAATACTCCATTAACTTTGCCCATTCCGGTTCACCGGGTTTCAGGTCTTTGACCTTTACATCAAGAGGAACGTCAGGATGGATCGTTGCGAGCTCTTTGCTGAGCTTAATGTTCTCAATATTGTCAGACACGGCTTTTTGCGCCTTGGCGTTTTTGATTTTGGAACGGTTTTGCAGGAGGTTGTCGAGGCTGCCGAATTCCTGCAAAAGCTTTACAGCGGTTTTTTCTCCGATGCCGGGGGCGCCTGGAATATTGTCTGACGTGTCTCCCATGAGGGCGATGATCTCAGGAAAGCGGGACGGCTCAACGCCAAAGCGTTCAAGGACGTCTTTCTCCTCAGTGATCTTCTCCTTCATGGTGTCATACAATTTGATCTTCGGGCTTACCACCTGACACATGTCCTTGTCTCCCGTGACGATAAAGACATCAAGCCCTTCCGCCTCTGCCTCTTTTGCAAGAACGCCCAATATGTCATCGGCCTCGTAACCGGGCTTTTCAATCGTCAGAATATTAAAAGCATCGATTATCTCCTTGATCAACGGGACCTGCTGCCTGAGTTCATCCGGCATTCCCGGACGGTGTGCTTTGTACGCCTCGTATGCTGCGTGTCTCGTGGTCGGGTGCGGCGTGTCAAATACTATCGCAAAATAATCAGGGTTTTTCTCTCTCAATATCTTTAATATCATGTTGGTGAAACCGTAAATCGCGTTGGTGGGAAAGCCGCTTGAATTGGACAGATTTCTGATAGCGTAGAATGCGCGGTAGAAGTAAGAATTGCCGTCAATGAGGTAGAGGGTTGGCATGGATTTAAGAGTATCAAATGTGTTACATTAATGCAATTAAAGCCCCGGTGCAATCGCTGAGCGGAGACTTTTTTTAATAAGCGATAATTATATTTGGATAATATTTTTTGTTTTGACTCCTGCAATTTTTTCTCTTATACTTTTAACCCTGAGTAGCAGTCTTAAATCACTTTTCTTTTAATACTAAATTTATTGAAGGAGTATAAAATATGAAACGCTCCATCTTTATGCTCTCCCTGCTCATTGCAGTGTGTTTCTGCATAGCATCTCTTCCTCATTACGCAATCGCTGTTCACGAAGAAGCCCCGGTACATGGCGAGCCTGCTATTAAAGAAGAGGTCCCCTTTGACACGCCTGTCGAAGAGATAGCCAAATATCTTGCCCCCATGAATGAATTAAACATATTCCCATGCGCAGACTGTCATGACGCAAGCTGGGAGACAAATTCTCAAAAACGCGAATTAGGGCCGCCGCACGATGAAACCCCGGGTAAGTTCCTGAACCACGACTCTGAAAACAGGTGGTGTCTTGATTGCCACAGCGCAAAAAGCAGAAATATGTTTCAGCTCTTAAACGGCAAGCTTGTCGAGTTCAAGGAATATTATAAAGTTTGTGAGCAGTGCCATAAGAGGATCTATCGTGAATGGAAGATGGGCGTACACGGCAAAAGGACCGGCATGTGGAATGGCGACAAGCAGTGGATGCACTGCACCCAGTGTCACAATCCGCACAATCCGCCGTTTCAGCCTATAAAGCCGATGCCGGCGCCGAGAAAACCCCTGAGTGTGAGATTAACGGATACGACCGAGAGCGTTGCTGCTGAGAGCAAGGCTGCTCACTAAAATATATTGGAGGCGGAGCAATGTCAGAAGATACAAAAGAAAAAAACAATAGCCTGATAACAAGGCGGAAACTTCTTGCCGGTCTTGCAGCTGGCGCTGCTGCACTTGCTTTACCAGTAAAAAACGCTGACGCCTATGTTGTTGAAGAATATTTAAGGCAGCATTTTAAACGGCTGACCCCTGAAGAATTAAAGGGCATCCTCAAAAAGACTGAAGAGGAATTATCATTTAAATACGGCAAGCAGATCAATGTAAAAGCGACCCCTCCAATGGACAATGTTTTATACGGCTACGCCCTCGACCTCTCGCGGTGTGTCGGCTGCAGAAGATGTGTATACGGATGCGTTAATGAAAACAATCTCTCCAGAAATCCCCAGATCCAATGGATAAAGGTATTGGAGTTTGAGAAAGAAAACCCAAAGTGGCAGATACTTGAAGAATCAAACCGCTATTATGAACCAGAACAAGTCCCTGAAAAGGGGAAATTTTATGTCCCTGTTCAGTGCCAGCAGTGCAAAAACCCGCCTTGCGTAAAGGTATGTCCTGTTCAGGCCACCTGGCAGGAGCCGGACGGGATAGTGGTGGTGGATTACAATTGGTGTATCGGCTGCAGGTTCTGCATGGCTGCCTGTCCGTACGGCGCGAGGAACTTTAACTGGGGCAAACCGTACGTGCCCAACGAGGAAATTAATCCCAACATGCATTATCTCGGCAACAGGCCTCAGTACAAAGGCGTGGTCGGCAAATGCACATTCTGTATTCAAAGGTCCAGAGAGGGCAGATACACGGCCTGTGTTGAGGCGTGCCCGGTCGGCGCGAGAAAGTTCGGCAATCTTTTAGATCCGAAAAGCGAGATACGCTATATACTTGAAAACCTGAAAGTGTTCAGACTGAAAGAGGAGCTTGATACCAACCCCAAATTCTTTTACTTTTTCAGCATGGGTATGCCGGTCAAAAGTTAAAAGAAATACTTTTCATAAAGGGAGATATTACTATGCCAGTGGATACAATAAACGGAATTGCAAGAACCATATTCAAAGGCAGCAAAGCTTACAAGACCTGGGTAGGAGTTCTGTCATTATTTGCGGCACTCGGGATTGGTCTATATTATATACAGGCAACTCAGGGTCTTATCGCAACTAACATGAGGGACCAGGTTTCCTGGGGCTGGTACATTGCCAACTTCACGTTCCTTGTCGGTGTTGCCGCCGCAGCCGTTGTGCTTGTCATTCCTTACTATATATATAAATACAAGCCTATCGGCGACATCGTGCTTATCGGCGAATGCATGGCGGTCGCCGCGGTCTCAATGTGCCTCATGTTCATCCTGCTTGACATGGGCAGCCCTGAAAGGTTCTGGCATCTTATCCCCGGTCTCGGCATCTTTAATTTTCCGCAATCTATTCTGACCTGGGACGTTGTCGTATTAAACGGTTACTTGGCCCTGAATTTATTCCTTGTAGTCTACGCACTTTCAAAAATCTATCAGGGTCAGGAATATAAAACGAAATTTATCTGGCCGTTCATTGTATTATCCATCCCTGCCGCGATCAGTATCCATACAGTTACTGCATTTTTATATCTCGGACTTCCGGCGAGGCCTTTCTGGAACGCAGCGGTATTGGCGCCAAGATTTATAGCCTCAGCATTCTGTTCAGGGCCTGCTTTTATGCTTCTTATTTTCCAGATAGTCAGGAAAAACACCAAATTGAACATCAAAGATGAGGCGCTTTTCAAGGTCGGGGAATTGATTACATGGGCGATGGCCTTTAACCTCTTTTTCCTCATAGCTGAAATATTCAAGGAGCGTTATTCCGCCACTGCTCATCTTGCCCCGATGAATTATCTCTTTTATGGACTTCACGGGCATGATCATCTTGTTCCCTGGATATGGACCGCGGTAATATTTAATTCAATCGCCTTTTTGATTTTACTGATGCCGTCTTTAAGGAAGAATTTCACAACGCTTAACATTGCATGCGTGCTGATCTTCATAGGGGTTTATATCGAAAAGGGCATAGGGCTGGTCTTCCCTGGTTTTGCCCCTGATACGTTGGGCGAAATATACGATTACATGCCTAATTCGCTTGAGCTTGTGATCTCCCTTGCCGTCTGGGCGATCGGGCTTTTGATTTTTACCGTATTCGCAAAAGTTACAATAGCAATAAAGACAGGCGAAATCGGCCACGCCGGCGCAGCTTCACACGAACACTAATAAACAATTTTTTTATCAGCGATGGCAGGAGGCAACAGCCTCCTGCCTTTTTTATTAATAAAAATGCCGCCGGAATCATCCCGGCGGCATATGGATCAACACTAAATTATAAGCAACTCTTAATCTGAATTATCTGAACAGGCGTTGCATTTCAACTCCTCAATCAGTCCCTTGTCATTCAAGTGCTTAACAATTGTGTCAACAGTCTCCGATAAGGTCAACCTGTTAGTCTCAACCACAATATCCGGGCAATCAGGCACTTCATAAGGATCGTTCACGCCTGTAAAGGACTTTATCTGTCCTGAAAGCGCTTTCTTGTAAAGCGACTTGGGGTCTCTTTCAATACAAACGCTTACCGGACAATTTACAAAGACCTCTATAAATTCATTTGCTTCAACAAGGCTCCTGGCGGTCTCCCGGTCTTCCTTAAACGGCGAAACAAAGGCACAGATGGTGATTATGCCTGCATCAACAAAGAGTTTTGCCACCTCCGCAATCCTGCGGATATTTTCCTGCCTGTCTTCCTTTGAAAAACCGAGGTCCCTATTAAGTCCGTGACGCATATTGTCGCCGTCAAGGACATATGTATGCGCACCCATTTCGTGCAGCCGTTTTTCAAGCTCACGGGCAATTGATGTCTTGCCGGAGGCTGGAAGCCCTGTCAGCCATATAACAACTGAGGCGTGCCCTTTGAGTTTCCTCCTGTCCGCTTTTGAAATCTCGAATGCCACCCAGTAGACATCACTCTTTGGTTTTTTTGAGTCCATAATTTTTCTCCTTATTAAAAATAAAATCTTACAAGTAACCCAGGTCCCTCAAACGTGCCTTGATTATCTCCGGATCTTCAGTTTCTTCAGAGGCTGCAAATTGAGCTGTCTCATCGGATTGCTGCGCCCGGTTCCTGTATAAAGAACTATCCACGACTTTTGTCATATCCTGCATATTCAGTTTTGTTCCAAGAAAGCTGCCGATATTTTCAGCTGCAGCAACAGGGTCATCTATCGCATCTGAATAATTCACATAGAGCACTTCCATGTTCTCCTGCTGCCCCATCCATTTCTTTACTTCTTCAAGATGGACCGAATAGTTTTGCCTTAAGACATTGTCATCAATATTGTCTTCCTTCTGCTGAAGCCTCGCGGCCATTTTTTTCTGCGAAGCCAGGATCTCGTCAATGCTTCTCAGCATAAATATGATCCTGTATCTGAATTTTTTATCCATATTCAGATACCGCAATAAGGGCGAAACTATTTTGACCACCTTGCCGCGCGCGAGATCAAGCCACGAGTTATCTTTCTCTAAGTCCTTCACCTTCTCAAACTCATAATATCCTTTCGGATTGTCCTCGTCGGGCTTCCTGATATTATCAATCAATAAAGGCATCTTACACGCGTCCAGCATTTTCATCATCATTGAAGTGCCTGAACGTGGGAGCCCGGAAACTACAATTATAGTGTCACCGGGATTACATCCATTTGATGGAACATTGGCCATTAGCTGTCTCCTCGTTATTTACATTTAAAAAAACAGAGCTCAGTCAAAAACCTGAACCCTCCTGTTTATAATATAACGGCAGAAACTGCCGGAAAGTTTAATGCCGGTTTGACTCTGATTTAACCTTCTTTTATACTGAAGCTGTGCAACTTAAATGAAGAAATACGAAATCAAGACATCTTCCGCTTTTAAACCTTCAATAGATTATTCATCGTATCTCAATTCTGAACAGCTCAACGCGGTAACGTCCGGCCACGGCCCGTCTCTTGTCATTGCCGGAGCTGGCTCGGGAAAGACAAGGGTTGTTACTTATAAGGTAGCATATCTTATGGAAAAAGGCATACCCCCTTCAAGAATAATGCTTCTTACCTTTACCAACCGGGCGGCGCGTGAAATGCTCCACAGGGTGGAGCTTCTGATAAAGGGAGAGGCAAGAAAGGTATGGGGCGGTACGTTTCATCACACCGGCAATATTATCCTCCGGCAATATGGCGATGAGGTCGGGCTGAACACCAATTTCACAATCCTTGACAGTGAAGACACGAAAGACCTCATAGACTCCTGTGTAGCCGAGCTTAACCTGAGGGCGGACAAGATGTTTCCAAAGGGAAAGATAATCCTTGAGGTCATTAATCGCGCAACAGGCTCTGAAAGGACGATTGCCGATGTAATTGAGAATGACTTCTCGTACCTTCTCGTTTTCGCGCAAGAGATAGAGAAGGTGAGTGAGCTGTATGTTAAAAAGAAGAAGGCCATGAGCCTCGTGGACTTTGACGACCTGCTTTATTACTGGAAAAAGATCTTAGTTGAGGCCCCGGCGATAAAAGAAAAACTTTCAGACAGGTTTCTCTACATCCTTGTGGATGAATATCAGGACACAAATAAAATCCAGGCGGAGATAGTCGACCTTATGGCATCAAAACACAGAAACCTCATGGTGGTCGGGGATGACGCCCAGTCCATTTATTCTTTCAGGGGCGCGTGCTTTGATAACATAATAAACTTCCCGGAGAGATATCCCGACGCAAAGATCTTCAAACTCACCACAAACTACAGGAGCACCGAAGAAATCCTGGCCCTTGCAAATGAGAGCATCTCCTGCAACAGGAGGCAATTCCCGAAGTCACTGGATTCGGTCCAGAGAAGGGGCGCCCTGCCCGCGCTCGTGCCTCTTCAAAATTTATCGCAGGAAGCGGAGTTTGTATCGCAGCGGATACTCGACCTCATTGACGAAGGCGTGCCGCTGAAAGACATTGCGGTCCTCTACCGTTCGCATTATCAGTCCATGGAATTACAGATGGAGCTGACAAGGAGAAGGATACCGTACGAGGTGCGGTCGGGCATGAGGTTCTTTGAACAGGCGCACATAAAAGACATCATCTCATACCTGAGGGCCGCCTTAAATCCGATGGATGAGATTTCCTGGACCAGGATTTTGAAGCTCATCCCCGGTATAGGAAACGTGACCGCAAAAAAGGTCTGGGAATTCATCAGGGCCTCGGAACATCCCTTTGAGACGGCAGTGTCGGAGGACATCACAAAGATGCTTTCACGCAGGGCAAAGGACAACTGGAAGACATATAAAACAAGCCTTGAGACGTTAAAAGACGAAACCGTTTTAAACCACCCCGCAGAGGCAATAAGGGAGATACTTGAGAGTGGTTACATTGCCTACCTGCAAAGCAATTATGAAAACTACGAAGACAGGCTGGAGGACATCGAGCAACTGTCAAATTACTCCGGGCACTTTCAATCCACAAGAGAATTTCTGAGCGACCTTGCCCTGCTGACAAGTGTTCAGGCAGAAGATGTAGTCGAGCCGGAAGAAGAATCTGAATCGATTGTCCTCTCTACCATTCACCGCGCAAAGGGGCTGGAGTGGTCCAGGGTATTTATGATCGGGCTTGCGGACGGCAGTTTTCCAACTTCAAAATCCATGGGCAGCCTTCAGGGGGAGGAAGAGGAGAGGAGGGTTTTTTACGTTGCCGTCACAAGGGCAAAGGACGAACTCTATCTCTGCTATCCTGTCATGGATGACAGATGGCAGGGCGGCTCCATTATAAAAAGGCCCTCTCAGTTTATCCAGGAGCTGCCGGAGAGGACTTACGAGAAGTGGGAGATAGAGGGACAGGAAGCCGGATAGAAAAAGTCGTCCCCCTGTCAGACGTTTTTTCAAGATGGATCTCGCCGTGATGCTGCTCAATAAGCTTTTTCGTGACCGCTAATCCAAGTCCGGTCCCTTTAGACTTTGTCGTAAAAAACGGCTTAAATATCCGGTCCTTCATTTTACCGGCAATCCCTGTTCCTGTATCGGAGACGGTTACCTCAATGGAATGCGTATCCGGCTGATAAAATGTTCTGAAGACCAATTCCCCGCCCGTTGGCATTGCGTCCACGGCATTTATTATCAGGTTTAAAAAAGCCTGCTGCAATTGAAAAGGGTCTGCCATTATTTCCGGCACCATGCCGTCAAATCCTTTTATGATCTTTACTTCTACTGCCCTTGAGGAGGGGCAGGCATGTTTTAGAGAAAACTCAATGGTCTTATCAAGGAGGTCATTAATATTTACGGTCATTAACTGAGGCTCGGACTGGGTGACGAATTTCAGGAGGCTGTTTATTGTCAGCTCTATCCTCGCCACCTCATCTATCGACTTTGATAAAATAATTCTGTCCTCTTCCGAAATGTCATATTCTTTATTGAGCAATTCAATAGATGTTTTGATGCCTGCCAGAGAATTCTTGATACCCTCGGACAGTCCCGTGGCCCATTCACCGATCAGTTTCATCTGCTCCACCCTTTGAAGCGCTTCCTCGATACGCTTGTGCTCCGTGACATCCTGGACCGTGCCGATCAACCTTGTACTCTCTCCCTTATCGTTACATATAGTCAGCATTCTGGCGCGGACAAACCTCTCTTCTCCGTCAGAACGAATGATCCTGTATTCAAGGCTTAAAGGCCAATTGCATGACGCTGTGGAAAAAATCGTGTCCTTTAACTTCTGCCTGTCATCAGGATGAACAAGGGCAAGAAAGTTGTCCACGGTAGGTTCAAAGCTCTCAGGGTCAACCCCGAAAATGCTGTACATTTCTTTGGACCAGAACCCCTTTAGATTGACAAGGTCTCTCTCCCAATGGCCCAGATGCGCAACCCCGGCGGCCTCCGCGTAACGCTCCTCGCTTTTCTTCAGCGCCTCTTCCATTTGCATGCGTTCGGTGATGTTTCTTACTATGTCCGTTGAGCCGGTCACTTTTCCATTCTCAAAGATCGCGGACGAGTTGATCTCTATATCCAGCCAGCTTCCGTCTTTTGCACGCATCTTCCCGGTAAAGTTTTTATAAGAGCCCCTGCTGCTTAACTCTCCAAACTTTTCCTTTAGCGCGGGGACCTGGTCCGGGCTGATTACATCAAGGATTTTCATTCTCAGAAATTCCTCTTTTGAATAACCGAATATCTCAACAGCCTTTTTGTTCACATCAATAAAATTGAAGTCCGGATCCAAAGTGAATATCGCGTCATTTGCGGACTCGACAATTCCCCGGTATTTCTTTTCTGACGCCCTTAGCGCCACCTCAGAGCTGCGAATGGCCCGGAGAAAGGTGATACGCAGAAATAAAAACCCTCCGAGCCATACAGGCAAAACTATTGCCGTTATGATCCCGGCGCGCATCACAACAGGATACAGGGAACGGACAATCTCAATCCGTCCCACGACTTTCCCGGAGTCAAAAAGTTTTGCGCTTTTCATAATGACCGGAGACTTCAGCGGGACCTCATTTTTGACGATCAGTTCATTTCGCGTGTTGTATACAAACCTTGACTCAGGGAGTGCCCCTTTCTTTTGCTGCGCTATAAGCTCTTCGATCCTCATTTGTTCGAATTCCCACATCAGGGGATTAGAGCTGATGATCTGCGTAATTGTGTTCGCCTTGATCTCGGCCTCGGTCTCAAGACTTCCTGATGTATTTTGATATGTAATAAGAAAATATCCGAGGGGGAAAATAACGGTCCCGCTAAACATAAGCGCGGTTGACAGCCAGGTAATGATGCGGGTCAATTTTGCGGTCTTCACAATTAGTTGTCAGGATTACCCGGCAATACCAAATGGCCGGATTCTTCCAATATCCTTCTGCCTTCATCTGAAAAGATAAAAGCAATAAATTCCCGGACGCGCCCGGGAGGCCCCGGTTTGACCACCAGGTATAATGACTTGGAAAGCGGATACCTGCCGTCCGCAAGTGATTTTACGCTTGGGAGTATGCCCTCGTAGGGAAGAATTTTTACGCGGCGTTTCTCAGAAATGATTTGCGCTAAAGTAGAGAAACCGACTGAACCGGAGACACGTTCAACCAGATCGGCGCAGTCCTGGTCGGTCAGGGCGATCAACATGCCCGGGCGGGACAAGGCGGCGTCAACAGCTTTGCTCATTTCCGGGGACATCCCTTTTATGGCAAGTGTGTCGGATTCACCGGCGGGGCGAAGCACCAGCCGCACCTGTTTTCCATCAGGCCATTGATTGAAATCCCCCCGGTATATCTTAAGAATGTCATCGGTGTTCAAGCCTGTGACCGTTACGTCCGGATTAGAAATGAGCAAAAGCGGGGTCATGGCATATTTGATTATAGATAGGTTTTTTGAATCCTCATTATCCAGCAAAAGCCTGGAGCTGAGGCCTATATCTACTGCACCCTTACTGACTGCCTTGATACCGCCGGTGCTGCCCAGGCTGGGCATGACCTCGACCTTGACGTCAGGATGGGATTTCTCAAAGGCAGCGGCAAGAAGCTTCATTGGACCAAGGGCGTTGCCGGTGCCCCCTATTTTCAGGACCTCTTCCGCGTATGCAGGCTGGATGTGTATCAGAACTGAAATTACAAGCGCGGCTATAAAATTCCGCACAAAATGTTTCACACTACAATGCGTCGACATAAATTAAATGTACCTCATTTTTAATAAAATGGCAAAGGACGGGAATTTCTATACGACACCTTGAAAAGGTAGTCAATAGATAGCAGTAAGTAGTTGGGGTCCCATATCTACTGTCTACTAACTACCAGTTCCTGTTTTGTTGTCGATTATAGAAATTCTTCCACAGCCTTTCATTGCAGCAACCATTCATGTTATAAAATCAAAGGCTGAGCTATGATTATGAAGGTCGCGAGTTTCAACGTTAATTCGATCAGGGCCAGGTTGAACATTGTTATTGACTGGCTGAAGAAGGAATCGCCGGATGTTCTCTGCCTTCAGGAAACTAAGGCGACTGATGCTGATTTTCCCTTGACAGCATTTAAAGAGACAGGTTATCACGCCGTGTTCCGGGGAGAGAAATCCTACAACGGAGTTGCCGTCATCAGTAAAGAGACGCCTGAAAATATCCGGGCAGGCTTTGATAAAAACGGCTCTGACGGCACCCGCCTGATCACGGTCACTATCAATAATATTCCTGTGGTCAATACTTACGTCCCGCAGGGGTTCCATCCTCTTTCTATGAAATTCAAAGAAAAGCTTGAATGGTTTCAGAGGCTGCATGAGTACTTTAATAGAAATTTCAAACCTGACAAGCCTCTCGTCTGGGTTGGGGATTTCAATGTCGCGCCTGAGGCCATCGATGTTCATGACCCAAAGCGCTTGCTCGGAGAAATAGGCTTTCATCCCGATGAACATGCGGCCCTGAAGAAGATCATGCAGTGGGGCTTTGTTGATGTCTTCAGGATGCATCAGCCCGATGCGGGGCAGTACACTTTTTACGATTACCGCGCAAAGAACGCGATAAAAAGAAAAACAGGCTGGCGCGTAGACCACATCTGGGCCACACGCCCTCTTGCTGAAAAGTCAGTCCGCGCGTGGATCGATATGGCCCCGAGACTACTGGAAAAGCCGTCTGACCATACGCCCATCGCGGCTGAATTCAAGATAGAAAGTTAAATCTGCTGCACGGAAAGAAAGGATATTATTTAGCCACGAATCAACACGAATTTTCACAAATAAAATAAGGCGCCCATTGCCCAAGAGCCTATTTTTATGTTTAAGGCAACCAGTGCCGGGAGCGTTTAATAAAATCGTTGAGCACCTGCAGTTGCATATCAACTTTTTGATTGTGGCATAGACGGCAACGGTCTTCTTTTTTTGTGAGATATTTGGCGGGACCCGGATTTATTGCTTTTCTGATTTAATTGTCTTTAACACATCTTTTAGCACAGGCAGCACGAGTTTATCTTTTGAACGGCCAGCCGCCTGTTTGCTTTTAATAATCAACTCAAGCGGCAGTACCGACACTTTAAAATTATCCAGAGATATTTTTATTGCCTGTTTTTTGATTTCGGCATATTCGCCTAAACCATGCACATGAGTTACAATGTCAAAAAGCTTTACGTCGTCTCCAGCGAACATAGGAGCGTTGTTTCCAATAGGAGGGATATAAATGGACTTAACTTTTTTTAAGGCTTTAGTTAACTGAGGGTTGGCCAAATCCGCAAACCAAAGATCAATATCTTGAGTAACAACCGGTGCGCCTTGTAAAGCGGCCGCTGATAGGCCGATAATCATGAAATCAACCTTGTGGCGAACTAATTCCCGTAGAAAACGGATTTCATTTTTGTTGAATATGAGGTTGTTTTTGACCACGGGTCAAGGCCCTCCTTAAACGTTCAATTGGCGGTTCGCGCATTAATAATAACGTGTGTCTGATATTGTCCCGGTCAATATTTTTGTATTTCCTGGCTATCTCATCTACTTTATTTAGTAAAAGTTTCATCTTTTCCATCTCTTGATTATCTTCGGTAAGAAATTCTGAAGGAGACATATTCAGGCTCTTCGCAATAGCTCTGATAGATTTAGGCAAGACATATTCCTTACGCGCTAATGTATAAAAGACATTGCGGCTTACCCCTGCCTGCTTAAGCAGTTCAGAGAGCGTAATATTCTGCTGACGACACTTGTCTTTAATTATTTCGAGTGATATTCTCATGGTAAATATAGTGTACCATAATATGGTACACGCAGCAATACTTTTTACTTGTTGACAGTCTTGCGATAAATGTTACATCCTGCAATTATTAAGTGCTTGTTCTGATGGCGTGAACATTGGTAGGTATTATCCTCAACGTTTAAGCCCATGGGAATTTATTGACTCTTAGATGTTATTGAGGTTTTCTCTCAGCACGGGGAATATGGGCACACCCCCATATTTATTGTAGAAATACGGGATATGTCCCTGGTCAATCCTTGTATTTGCCCCGGTGTAACCATGATCGATATATGTTTTATACAGCTTCCAGCCGGAGCGTTTTATAAAATCGCTGAGCTCCTGCAGTTGCATATCAACTTTTTGCTTGTCGGTTGATACCCTGGCATATACGGCAACGGTTTTCTTTTTCATGCGCTCATTCCTGTTAAATCAGGGTGCGGAAAAAACCCCTTTAAAATCCGGACTATTAACTTCGTTAAAACAAAGTGTTTTTTATTATACAAAATGGTGCGGAAAAAACTAATGTTTTTTCCTCAGTAGAGATCACATCAAATTTATGTGCTATTAGGCAGATAACTGCATAATATGACAAACGGAATATTAGTCAACACGGTTAGTGTAATGAAGATGAATAGTTACGCCAAATAAACAATTTTTATTTTATTTACTCGGCTAATATTTATGTTATTATCTATAAAATTATCTAATAACTGGTTGCCCTATACCAATATAAAGGAGGAAACAATGGCAAACAAAAAGAGAGTCTTTATCAGCTTTGATGTTGACCACGACAAAGGCACTAAAGAAATGCTTGCAGGTCAAGCCAATCTGCCAGATAGCCCGTTCGAGTTTAAGGATGCATCTGTGAAAGAGCCTCTAATTGGTGACTGGAAGGAGAAAGTAAAACGGCGTATGGATAATATAGACGTTGTGATTATTCTCTGCGGCGAGAAGACTCATACAGCTACAGGAGTTGCGGCTGAATTGACAATTGCTAAAGATAAGGGAAAATCATACTTTCTTTTAGCTGCATACTCCGACAAGAATTGTACAAAACCCACATCGGCATCTGCTTCAGACAAAGTCTATAACTGGACATGGCCTAATTTAAAGGCCCTTATTGCTGGGGGTAGATAGGCACTATCCGATGAAATTGTTTATTATACATAGGTTCAAAGAAAGAAGGCAGGCCAAACTGCTTTTTAAAAAAAGCGGCTTAGAAATGGCTGCAAAATTTGATCTGATTTTTCTTGATAGTGTCAGCTGCAAAGATTGGAAAGACCAAGCGATTAAGGCAATCTCCCAAGCAGAAACCGTTATAGTTTACGATCGCGAATCTTGCGAGAAATCAGAAAACGCAAAATGGGAAATCAATAAGGCCGGAGAGAGCAATTTGCCTATTGTGGACATTAATCCTAATGATGCTCCATCTGTAGTGTGTTCAAAGTTGAAACCATACTATGATCTCGAAGCGGAGTTCAGCGAATGCTTCAAGAAAAAAGGTGGAACAAGTACGCTGGATCTCTACAAGTTGATGATCGAGTCTTCTGAAAGCCTTATTCAGCGACGACAGAAAACAAATGCATTTTTCATAACGGCTATAGGAAGCCTCTTGGCCATTGCTGGTTTAATGGTAAAGACTGGAGCGTTACATTCTGGTACAATTTGGCTGCTTTATGGGTTTTCTGTGGTGGGTTTTCTATTGTGCAACTCTTGGAGAAATCTCATAGACAATTATGGGAAGTTAAACAAGGCCAAGTTTGACGTTATCCTACGGCTGGAACAAGACCTTGATGCCCAAATATATGCAGCCGAGTGGGTATCTTTAGGTAAGGGATTGCGTCCACGCAAATACAAATCATTCACTTCAACGGAAAAAAACGTTCCGCTTTATTTCGCGATGCTCATATTAATCCTTACTCTTATTGCCGTGGGTTGGCAGATAAGTGGCTAACTATTCACTGGTGCGGACGCAAAAAGCCGCGCCGCATAGTTCAACCATTAAAATCCCCACTTTAATCGTTAATCATCAAACTGTTATTTCATCTGAATTCTTGAGAAGCAGGTATTCTCAGTAAATATTAAAACGAGAGTACCTGCTACTTTCCAGAATATATCAATGTTTTCCTCTTTTTCCCGGAAAGGGATCTCACCTGTTAAATAAAGACATGCTATAGTATTAACAGGCAGGAGAAAATCGTTTGTAGCTAAAATGTGGGGCTCGAATTTTGAGGGATTCGTCTAAAATCATAGGGCAGGACAAATTACTCGAGAAAGAAGTATATCCGCGTCTTAAGAAGTCTATTCCCTTTATCGTGACCGGTCAGCGAGGCATCGGCAAGAGTGAGATTATCAGATGGTCTTTTGCTCATTATTTATCAGACAAGGTCTTCTTTTCAGGGGCGCTGTCATATGGTGACATCCTGAAACTTATTGCTGAGGCTCAGGGTATCGAGGAATACAAGAAGATGAAGAACACGGATTTAGAGCGTGAGGTTATCAAATCAAAAAAGATTGCGCTCTTTATGGACGACATAGAACGTGCGACACCGAAACTTATACATTTCCTGACAGCTTTGAACGAGACCTGGACAATATACATGAGCGGGAATGAGCCGTTCCGGGAAGAACTGAAAAGGCTGACCTGGGGCAAGCCGAAAATAAAAGTAGAGCCGATAGACACCAAGGACCGGCTGCGCCTTGCCGAATACTGCATTTCAAAGACCGGGTCAATGATTGCCGGTCACGAAATAGCGTCAAAGTCGCGCGGTGTTCCGGCCCGGGCATGGGCAATAGCAAAGGGCGAAATTGTCCGGAACGAAGGTGAGAGGGTATCAGGAGAAGAAATTAATATAGCCCCGGTGTTCCTGGTAGTCGTTGCCGGCATTATGGTTTTGCGTTATGTCGGCAAGGGAATGGGCGAGCAAGATTTATATATGCTCGGTGGTATGGGTATGGCCGCTGGTTTATTTATAAGATATTTCATATCTAAAGCAGAACGTAGTAAATGACGGCCCCGACACACATAGCGTTCAGTTTAGCGACAGCGCTTTTATTCGGTGCTGAAGGATCAACCGTTCTCGGACTTGCGGCCGGCGGCGCATTGCTGCCCGACATAGACCATCCTCAAAGCGCTATTGGCCGGGTGTTCTTTTTCTTTTCTATTCCGCTTAATAAATATTTCGGACATCGAGGCTTTATTCACTCCGTCATCTTGTGGCTGCCGCTTACGGTATTAGGATCCTTTTTCTTTAAACCAATGCTATACCTTGGAATGGGCGCATTGTCTCACTGTCTCCTTGATTGTCTGAACATCTCAGGCGTTGCGCTTCTCAAACCGGTAACGGAAAAGATCTTTGTTCTTGCTTCTCAGAGGTACAGGATCGGCACAGGATCCCGTCAGGAGTTTATTCTTATGATGGCACTCGGT
Source organism: Nitrospirota bacterium (assembly GCA_016214845.1). Taxonomy (NCBI): domain Bacteria; kingdom Pseudomonadati; phylum Nitrospirota; species Nitrospirota bacterium. The sequence goes on from JACRMS010000001.1 coordinate 42,226, forward strand.
TTTGTAGGCTGGGGCGGCGGGTACATCGGGAGCCAGGGCGGTATAAGGACGATGCTTCAAGCTTTCATGGGTAATTATCAGATGGCCGTTGACCGGTATAAACGGGAAGGCACTAAGCAATGTTATTTTGAAGGTAAGCTACGATTAGCAGACGGCAATATCAAAGAGGGATCCTGGCTTGTGATCGGGACGGAAGGATCCGGACCATTTACGCCGCTTGCTGTATATGACAGGGAAGAAAATAAAATTATTCATGTCCCGGATCAGGCGGAGTTTCTTAAGGCTAAGATCAAAGTAACAGAAAAAGATTGGCATACCTTAAAACTGTCCGGGCCGTCGCAACTGACAAAGGGGACTGTTTATTTTAAGCCGGGGAGTAAGTGGCATATTGCGAAGGAAGGGGAGTATGTTTTTGGGGTTTTGCAGTATGAGGGGGATGTAACTTTGAAGCCGTCAACGTTGTAGTATATTTAAAGATTACCTATATGTATCTTCAAACTTTATTGATATCGAATATTAATAACTGTTCGCATGTATCAATAAATTCAATTATGATCCTGGGGGCTTGATTTATTCCTGAAAGAGAGAGGTTCGGATCACTGATTGAATCTGTACTACGGCATGAAAGACGCGTTTTTGAAAATCATAACGTCTGCCGTCTTTGTTAAATCTATTTACAAATTTATTTTCAATGATAGTCCCTGTACTAATTGCTCTGAACTTATTTACGAATTACGGATTTCAGCCGGAGTTCCTTTAAAAAAGGAATAGATTCAAGAAGCCTTGATTGTTGTTGCTAAGTTCTCCCTAAAAAGTCTTATGACAGCACTTTTTGAAAAATATAGATTATATCTGTAATTGCCCGTATCAGATGTATCTTGTCTTTACTCATGACGAAGAGCATCAATGGGGTCAAGTCTGGCTGCACGTCTTGCCGGAAAGAAACCGAAGATCACACCAATCACAGCAGAAAACAGGAAGGAAAGCAGGTTGATACCAGGATTGAAGATGTATGGAACCTGCATAAGTCGAGCTACGACAATCGAAGCTGCTGTCGCCAGAGCGATGCCGACCAATCCACCCAGCGATGAGAGCACCACAGCTTCCACGAGGAATTGTGTGAGCACATCATTCTCAAGAGCGCCGATGGCGAGTCGAACACCGATCTCACGGGTTCGCTCTGTGACTGACACAAGCATAATATTCATGATGCCGATGCCGCCGACAAGGAGGCTGACTGCCGCAACCGCTCCCAACAATGTCGTAAGCAATTGAGTGGTGCCGGTGAGCATTTTTGTGATCTCCTTCATGTCCATCACATTAAAGTTATCATCATCGCTCGCTGAAAGATGACGCCTCTCCCGCATTAATCTTCTGATATCACTCTGGGCTTTTTCAGTTGATGAGCCTTGCTGGACAGAAATCTGAATAAGACCGACATCCTGATTGCCAGAGATACGCCGATGAAAGGTGCTCAAAGAAATAACCACAATATCATCCTGATCCATGCCCATAGTGCTCTGGCCTTTTGCTTCCAACACCCCTATTACATCACACGAAAGTTTTTGCAGACGAATCTTTTCCCCTAAAGCCCCTTGCCCGCCGAACAGTTTTTTGCGGACTGTCTCCCCAATAATACATACCGCCGCGCCGCTGCGTAACTCGCTCTCACTGAATTCCCTGCCCGCCCCGATAGACCTGTTTGTTACCTTTAAATATTGATTATCGGTTCCAGTCACCTGAGTTGTCCAATTTTGGTTGCCGAATATGGCCATAATTGACTGCGACGATACCGGCGCCACAGCAGCAATTGAGCTGATTTCCTTTGCAATAGCATCAGCATCGTTTTCTTTGAATGGAATATTGCCGGTAGACTGACCGGGCCCCAACCTCTTTCCTGGACTTATCATCAGCATATTGCTGCCCATGCTTGCGATCTGTTGCTGGATCTGGGCCGTGGCTCCTCCGCCGATGGTAACCATTGTAATTACTGCTGCCACGCCTATGACAATACCAAGTACAGTAAGAAATGATCGCAGGATATTGCGTCTGATTTCCCGTAAAGCCAGCAATATTGTGTTCCACAACATTATTGGGGCCTCCCTTTTTGCTCGTCCGACGAGACCAGACCGTCCAGGAAATGGATGATGTGCTTTGCGTAGGCTGCCATATCCAACTCGTGGGTAATCATGATAATGGTAATCCCCTGGTTGATGTTCAACGAATTCAGCAATTCCATGATCTCCCGGCTTCGGGCAGTATCCAGGTTGCCTGTGGGCTCGTCTGCAAGGAGCACGGCCGGTTCTGTGACAATAGCGCGAGCGATAGCGACCCTCTGTTGCTGTCCACCTGAAAGCTCACCTGGAGTATGAGACTCCCATCCCTTGAGTCCCACAATATCCAGAGCTTTAAGTGCTTGCTCTCTCCGCTGGTGTGCGGGGGCACCCCGATAGATTAGAGGGAGTTCTACGTTCTCAAGCGCAGAGGTACGGTTCAAGAGGTTGTACCCCTGAAATACGAACCCCTGGTAATAACGTCGCAGCAGGGCCCGCTGATTGCGGGACAGTTGTCCGACATCGACATCCCTGAACATATAAGTCCCGGCGGTTGGCGTGTCGAGGCACCCGAGGATGTTCATACAGGTAGATTTCCCCGATCCGCTCGGCCCCATTATAGCAACAAACTCCCCCTCATCGATGTGAAGATCGATACCTCGAAGGGCCTGCATTGATGCATACCCTTTACCATAGACTTTGGTTACTCCTCTGAATTCGATGAGGTGTTGTTCCGATTTACTAGCTTTTTGTTGCGCACCACCGGTTTTCATTTAGCACCTGTAATAAGATCGACCGCAACCTCCATACCGGGTTGGATGTCTCCGGTCAGTATTTCCGTCATGCGTCCGCTTGTTGAGCCCGTCGTGACAGAGACGGGGGACAGTTGTCCGTTCTTTAATATCCAGACCCTTTGCTGCTTTCCGTTGGTTGTTATGTCAATGCGCTGTTGGGTTCCGCTGGGCGGACGTGGGAGAAGGGAGCCGACCAAACCAGTGGAGGACTTTTCTTCCTGCTGTACGGGCGGTGTAAAACGAATTGCTGCGCTTGGTACCAGGATCGGATTTTCGATTTGTTTTACTGTTATGTCCGCAGTAGCCGTCATTCCCGGACGAAGGGACAAATCCGTGTTGTTGACTTTCAGCACGGTCTCGTAGGTCACGACCCCTGACGTCGTTGTTGAAGCGTAGCGGGCCTGAGTAATCCGTGCTTCGAAAGTGCGATTAGGATAGGCAGAAACGCTGAAAGTTGCTTTCTGGCCCTCCTGCACTTTGCCCACGTCAGCTTCATCTACATTCACGTGCAGTTCCATTTGCTTCAGGTCTTCGGCAAGAGTGAACAGCACAGGAGCTTGAAAGGATGCTGCCACGGTCTGCCCCGGCTCTATGTTGCGTGTCAGAACAACGCCATTGATTGGCGACCGAATAATAGATTTGGAGAGGTCTGTCTCATTTGCCTGAAGAGTGGCCTGGGCCTCGGTGACAGTAGCTATGGCGCTGGCTGCATCGGCCTTTGCCCGTTCAAAGGCCGCGTCTGCAGCATCCATCTCAGCTTGCGAGGGGACTTTACCATTGCTCAGTTCTTTCACTTTTTGAAGTTGTGAAAGTTTAGCCCGCGTTTCCGCAACAGTCGCCTGAGTTTGCAAGACCTTTGCCTTTGCTGACTCCAATGCAGCTTTGGATTGGGTTAATTGTGCTTCGAGTTTTAGAGTATCCAGCCTGGCCAGGACCTGGCCGATTTTTACTCTGTCGTTGTAGTTGACTTCGACGCTTTTGATTATACCGGATAATTCGCTGCCTACACTGACCGTGTTTGTAGGCTGCAAGGTGCCGGTTGCGGTGACAATGACCGTAAGTTCTCCGCGTCGGACTTGCTCGGTTTTGTATTGTGGTACGGTTGTCTTTCCTGCCGCTTTCCACATGATTACGGCTGCCACTGCTAAAATTGCCACTAAGGCAATGACAAGATATCGCTTCAGACCCTTGCTGAACATAGGGGCGTGGTGCAGTCCCAGGGTCTCTGTAATATCCGATTCCGGCTCAATTTTCGATTTCATTTCTCTTCTCCATTTCAAAAGCTATTTCTTTTCAGCAGGATCCATTGATGTCCAACCGCCTCCAAAGGCTTTGTACAGGCGGACCAGGTTAGAGGTTACGGTTCCGCTGCTCTGGGCCAGTTGATCCTGAAAGGTGAGTAGTGAGCGCTGCGCCTCCAAGACATTATTAAAATCAGTCAGCCCACTCTGGTACTTGTATTTTGCAAGCTCAACAGCTTTTTGGGCCGCCTGTGCTGCCTCTTGAAGATTATCCCTTCTGTTTTGCTCTTCCGCGTAGGCGACGAGAGCGTTTTCCACATTTTCCAGTGCACTGAGAATGGCAGCTTCATACTTATTCAATGCCTGCTCATGAAGCGCTGACTGCACTTCTATGTTTTGTCGGATAGACCCGCCCTTGAAGATCGCCCACGTGATTCCGGGTCCAAAGCTTGATGACCACGTTTGTGAGGCGGGAGAGGTACTCACTTTCAATGTTTCGATTCCGATGGATCCACTTAAGGTTAACTTGGGGTAGAGGTCTGCGGTGGCCACGCCGATCCTTGCTGATTGAGCAGCCAATTCGCGCTCTGCTCTTCGCACATCCGGCCGGTTTCTAAGAACATCGGCCGGTACGCCTATTGCAAGCTTAAGGGGAATAACCGGAATTGACACTTGCTGCTCCAGTAGACTATGTACCTTTCCAGGTTGTTCTCCCAGTAAAACAGCAATACGGTTCAATGCCTCTTCCTTCCCGGTGCGAAGGGTTGGCAGCGAGGCTCGGGTGTTCTCGCTGTTATAACGTGCCTGCTGTACTGATAGTTCATCACTCAGCCCTGCCTCATATCGCCATAAGGTCAACTGGTAGGTTTCGTTTTGTGTTTCCAGATTACCTTCCGCAATAGCCAATCGTGATTGAAACGTTCTCAGATCGATGTAGTTTACAGCTACTTCAGCGAGGAGAGAGACCACCACATCGCGCAAATCCTCCTGACTGGCTCCGACATCTGCTTCAGCAGCCTCGACGGAACGTCGAACACCGCCAAAGATGTCAATTTCCCAACCTGCGTCAAAGCTTGCTGTATAAAGGTCACTTGTTTCGCTGGTCCTGTTAGTCCCGGTATCTTTACTGCTTTCAGTCCAAGTTGCAGAGCCTACGGCATCGAAGGTCGGGAATAGACCGGCCTTGGCTATACCCCGGCGAGCGCGAGATTCACGAACCCGCGCCCGTGCCTTCTTTAGGTCGAGGTTGCCCGACACAGCACGATCGATCAGGCTGGAGAGTGCAGGATCGTTGAGCGCAAGCCACCACGCAGCCAGCGTCTTGGGATCCATCTCCCCGGCGATCAGACCGCTTTTTAGTTCGCTGTGCCATGTCGTGGCTAATGATGTGTCAGGCCTGACATAATCTGGCCCAACAGTTACGCAACCAGTCATTATCAGTACCACTGGTATCCATGAAAGACGCGAAAGATAACTAATATAAGTCTTTTTGTATAAAAAACTCATAGTTTTCCTTTTAAAGGTCTTGCCACCTTGGTTCGTCTTAAAAATGTTTTCTTCCCGGACTCAGCCTGTACTTTGTGTATCCCGGCCAGCGAAAATTGCACAACATGGTCTGCATATTTCTCAATATCT
>JACRMS010000002.1 GCA_016214845.1 Nitrospirota bacterium
TATATATGGCAGCACTGGAACTCGATAAAAAATGGACCATGCCTCTCAGAGGATGGTCTCAAGTCTATTCTCAGATCGCTATATTGTTTGAGGATAGGATACAGTGAAAATTGAACTTACACAGTTAGTGAGACAGTCTCGTGGCTTTTGCTCACAAAGTTGCAGTGTAAGTAATTCTGACTAAGGCGGCAGTTTTATTCAATAATGGACTTCTCATGTTGAGGATTGTCGCTAAATATTCTCAGTATCAATTGCATTTCGAACTTATTGCTTTTTCGCATAAGTCAATAAATCTAAATATGTTCCATCGGGCTTGATTTCAACCGGAGATAGAGTTGTTCGGATCACTGGTTGAATCTTTACTATTGTTGACTATTGGGATTCATCCCTGTGAACTGTTTCAGGCGAGAAAGCCGGTAAACAGACAGCTATATATTCAGCTCCGCCTGGTTCAGGAGTACTGTATTGCACCCATTCGCCGCCCTGTACAATAACCGCTTCTCCTTCCCGAACATCTATTGTCTGATTCTGTGTACTGACCCGTAGCACACCCCGCAAGACCAGAGTGTATTCGTTGAACTCAGGCTGCTGACCGGGCTCGATCCATCCGGCGGGGCTTTTCATACGTGCGATGCTGACAGCATCTGTCTTTGAATTGACACGTCCTATGTATTCCCTTATCTCTTTCGGTTTGTTACCGGATGCTGCTATTACGGTTGGCGCTTTGATCAAAATCGGCATATTGTATTACCCCTCTCAAAATACTTTATACATTAACCTGTCCGCTTCCTATAAGCGGCAGTATCTTTTCAATACTGAAATGCACAAGATACTTTGGGCCTTTTTCCCTGTCCTCTTCGGGTGTCAAATTGCCCCTGGTCATTTTTGCTATAAGAGGAGATTCCGTCTCTTCCTTTATCTTTTTCAAATGCATTCTCAGGCCGCTGTATCCGGACCCGCTTTCGTGGAAGAGAAATGAAGCATACGGATTGGTTTGAAGATTATGATGGGTCAGTTTTTGCCGCATTAAAAACGCGACAGTGCCGTCATCAAAAACATGCGGGCGTCCATAGATGGCAGAATTCACCTTTCCATCTGAATCAGCGGTAGAAAGAACCCCTGTACCATGTGCACTCTCAAAATATTTTTTCAGGTCCATTTTTTCTCCTTTATCTGGCAGTCCTTATCAGCCTTGAAGTATCATAGTGCTGATCCTTGAGGCGGTTCAGTATTGCTTCGTAAACTGACTCATCCATAACCTGCGTTCTGCTCAGTATCCATAGGTATTGTCTGTCCGGATGCCCGATAACGGCATATTCATAGTCCCTGCCGAGGTCTATTATCCAGTAAGCACCCGAAAAAGGCCAGAAGAAAGATACCTTCAGCTTCGCGTTCGTCTTTGAGTCAACAACCCACGCCTTGCCTTTTGCCGAGCGGAGCTTGCCAGGTTCTGCCTCTTCATAGCATTCGTTCAATACAGAGAGTTTTCCGTCATCTCTTAATGCATATGTAGCCCTGCTGCCGGCGCAGCCATTCTGAAACTTGTGAGGATACCTCGCTATCTCATACCACATGCCTGTATAGCGGCTGAGATCAACAAATGGAACGACCTGTAATGGAGGGGCCGTATCTTTCATATGCATACATGAGGTCATAATAAATATAGGGACAAATATTAATATCCGTTTTAGGGTATACATTTCTTCACCAGCCCGGTGAATTACTTTTCAGACTGTCAGCAGCCGGGCTCATCGGGATGCCCGCAGCAGCTCCGCCGCTTGATTATCTTAATTGCATTGTTCCGAAGCAGAGAGGTGATCTTCCTGCCAAGCGGCATCTGTGCTTTCAGATTTGAAATAAATTCTTTTATGTCCGGTTTCTGGTCTTCGCACATAATCTCAGATATACTGCTTTTAACGATTTCTTCTTTCAGATAAGAACATTATATCGTATAATTTCCATAAGGCAATACAGAAAATGGTTATCAGTGAATCAATACTTATCAATGCTCCGCTTAAGCAGGTTTGGGATACGTTTACAGACCTTACCTGCTGGCGGGACTGGAGCTCTGTTCTCAGCAATGTTTCATTTGAAAATGAGAGGCTGACAGAGGGAAAAAGCTTTAAATTTTGCATTCGCCCATTTTCATTTCCAATGAATATAGAGCCGGTAGTGGAAGAACTGGTGACGGGGCAGAGGCTTGTATGGTCGGGCACAAAGCACGGAATTACGGCGCGTCACGAATTTATCTTTGAAGAGAAGAACGGGAAAACGCTTCTAACAAGCCGGGAAATATTTAAGCTGAACTGGCTCAAAAGAATCTTCTTTCATGTCCCGAAAAAGCGCCTTCACAAACTCTCGGTAATAATGCTGAGGGACCTGAAGCACGCTTGTGAAAACAATTCAATACCTGAAAATACATCTGAGGACGGACTGTGGAAGAGAAGATCAAATTAGGAATAAGCCGGTGTCTCCTTGGTGAGAATGTCCGGTATGACGGCGGGCACAAGCTCGATCATTATTTTAAAGAGACGCTCGGCATGTATGTCGAATGGGTGGGGGTCTGTCCGGAAGTTGAGTATGGACTTCCTGTGCCGAGAGAGGCGATGCGCCTTGTCGGCGATGCGGCGTCCCCGCGTCTCTTGACCATCAGGACAAAGATAGACCATACGGATGGGATGAAGCGATGGGCGGACAAGAGGCTTAAAGAACTCGAAAAGGAGAACCTGTGCGGCTTCATCTTCAAAAGCAGATCGCCGAGTTCAGGCATAAGGGGTGTAAAGGTGTATGGCGAAACAGGCGTTAGTTCAAAGAGCGGTGCGGGGATATTTGGCGGCGCCTTTTTAAAACATTTTCCCCTTCTGCCTGCTGAAGATGACGGGAGGCTTCAGGACCCTCAGTTGAGAGAGAATTTCATTGAAAGGATTTTTGTTTACAGAAGATGGCTGGACTTTATTGCTGATGACAGGTCGCTGAAAGGGCTTGTCTCATTTCATACTGACCATAAGCTCCTGCTCATGGCGCACAGCACTGAACATTACAGGAAACTCGGGAAACTTGTCGCAGAGGGGAAAAAATACAATCGCGATGAACTTCTCTATGAATACATAAGGCAGATGATGGATGGGCTTAAACTTCTGGCCACAGTAAAAAAGAACACAAATGTCCTCATGCACATCATGGGGTATTTCAGGAACGATCTTTCCGGAGAAGAGAAACAGGAGTTGATAGAGATTATTAATAATTATCATCAGGGACTCATCCCCCTCATTGTCCCGGTAACTCTTCTAAGGCACTATGTCAATAAATTTGACGAGCCCTATTTAAAGAGGCAGTATTATCTCAATCCACACCCACTGGAGCTGATGCTGAGAAATCATGTGTAGATGGGACAAAAAATGGGGACATGGAGCCGGTTTCCCAATCATGCAAGATCGAAACGGTCAAGGTTCATTACTTTATTCCACGCCGCGACAAAGTCGTTAGTAAACTTTTCCTGCGAATCCTCACACGCGTAAACTTCCGCTATGGCCCGTAATTGGGAGTTCGAACCAAAGATCAGGTCGACACGGGTGGCAGTCCATTTGAGCGCGCCGGTTGCGCGGTCACGGCCCTCGAAAACGTCATCATCCTGCGCGGTTTTGTTCCACACCGAACTCATGTCGAGCAGGTTCACGAAGAAGTCATTGGTGAGCGCCCCCGGCCGCTTTGTGAAGACACCGTGCTGAGACCCTCCGAAGTTGGCATTCAATACACGCATGCCGCCAATGAGCACCGTCATCTCAGGGGCGGTCAGCGTCAGCAGTTGCGCGCGATCAATCAGAAGTTCCTCTGCTGATACAGCGTATCTGGTTTTCTGGTAGTTGCGGAAGCCGTCCGCTTTCGGTTCGAGGACACCGAATAACCTTTCGTCGGTTTGCTTCTGCGAGGCGTCCATGCGTCCCGGTGTGAAGGGGACCGTCACCTTGTGACCGGCATTCTTCGCAGCCTGTTCTACACCAGCGCATCCGGCCAGAACGATCAGATCAGCCAGTGATATCTTCTTGCCGCCGGACTGCTCACGGTTGAACGCGCGCTGAATGCGCTCCAGGGTCCTGAGTACCTTTGACAGCCGGTCAGGCTCGTTGACTTCCCAATCCTTCTGAGGCGCCAGACGAATGCGGGCACCATTCGCACCGCCGCGCTTGTCGGAGCCGCGGAAGGTGGACGCCGACGCCCATGCGGTCGAAATCAGCTCTGACACAGACAGACTGGAAGACAGGATCTTAGCCTTGAGGTCTGCGATCTCCTTTTTATTTATCAATTTGTGGTTGACGTCAGGTATAGGGTCTTGCCATATGAGCTCTTCTGCCGGTACCTCCGTGCCGAGATAGCGCGAACGCGGGCCCATGTCGCGGTGGGTCAGTTTGAACCAAGCGCGGGCAAAGGCATCCGCTAATTCCCCGGGGTTCTGCAGGTAACGCCGGGCGATCAGCTCGTAGATCGGGTCGAAGCGGAGCGAGAGGTCGGCCGTGGTCATCATGGGCCTATGCTTCTTCGACGGATCATGAGCGTCAACTACCATGTCCTCTTCTTCTACGTCCTTTGCCAGCCACTGATGCGCGCCAGCCGGGCTCTTGACCAGTTCCCACTCATATTTAAACATCACCTTTAAATAACCCATGTCCCATCTGGTCGGGTTGGGCTTCCAGGCGCCTTCGAGGCCGCTGCTGATAGTATCACCGCCTTTCCCGCTGCCGAAGCTGCTTTTCCATCCGAGGCCCTGCTCTTCAATCGGGGCGGCTTCAGGTTCAGGGCCAACATGCGAAGCAGGGGCGGCGCCGTGACACTTACCAAACGTGTGACCGCCCGCAACAAGCGCGACAGTCTCTTCATCGTTCATTGCCATGCGCCCGAAGGTCTCCCGAACATCACGTCCGGAGGCAACAGGATCAGGGTTGCCGTTCGGCCCTTCCGGATTCACGTAGATCAGTCCCATCTGAACGGCAGCGAGAGGGTTCTCGAGTTTCCGGTCACTGCTATAGCGCTTGTCACCAAGCCACTTGTCCTCAGAGCCCCAATAAATATCCTTTTCCGGCTCCCATACGTCTACACGCCCGCCTGCGAAGCCGAATGTCTTAAAGCCCATCGACTCCAGCGCGACATTGCCGGCGAGGACCATGAGATCGGCCCAAGAGATATTCCTTCCGTATTTTTGTTTGATCGGCCAAAGCAATCGGCGCGCCTTGTCGAGATTCACATTGTCAGGCCAGCTGTTAAGAGGTGCAAGGCGCTGACTGCCTGAACCTGCTCCTCCACGGCCGTCACCCACGCGATAGGTGCCTGCGCTGTGCCATGCCATCCTGATGAAGAGCCCTCCGTAATGACCGTAGTCAGCCGGCCACCAGTCCTGTGAATCGGTCATCAGCGCGAGGAGGTCTTTCTTAACCGCAGCAAGATCGAGTTTTCTGAATTCTTCTGCGTAATCAAAATCCTCCCCCATAGGATTCGATTTAGAGGAATGCTGGTGCAGAATATGAAGGTCCAACTGGTTCGGCCACCAGTCCCGGTTCGACATTCCTCCACTGGCTGCTTGTCTGATAATTTTTCCCGATACCGGGCTCTTGCTATCTTCATTCATGATGATTCCTCCCTTCAATAATTAAGGACACAGAGCGTGTCTGAAAACTTAGACACCTGAAGTCACCTGTTGATGGTGTCACGAGAATATAAGTTTGTTACATCGTTAAAGGCAATTGTACTACTTATGGTCGTAAAGTCAACAAAGGACAAAAAAGTGGACACATCCCCTGTTTTTACTATCATTTTACTTTTTCGGTATGCCTGGAGACTTCAATAAAAAATCCATCTGAAATTGCTTTTCTATGTTACTAACTGTGCGGGTCCGGGCTTGAAGCAGCTCACCACGAATATTCACTCACAACCTGGAACGAGCTTACATGGATACATTTGCTTATTTTCACAAGTATCAGTGCTGTTGAAGAAGCGTTTACAAATGCCCTGAGCCGGGGATGCTTATTAGTGAATATTTCAGCAAGCTCATCTCTCCCGGCTCCTTGCCTGATTACTTTTGCACTTCCTGAAATTGAAATCAATTCTGTCTTCATATAATCACCTGCAGTATTTGAGCGGGTATCGATCAGGAGAGATACATTCCTGTTTTTTGCAATATTACTGAACTTTTTTGTTTTACGCGGGGTAGCAAACACAAGCCCTTTCATGTCAGGGGTGACTGCAAATGCTACCAATGACGTATACGGTTCATTATCAGATGCGGTTGCGAGCACGGCGTGAGGCTGTTTCCTGTTCAATACGGCAAGCCTGCCCGGCACGTCCTCAGAGCCCTGTTTGACCGTAACAGGAATTGCTTTGCTGACACTTTTTGTTTTTTTAGTTATCATTTTGTGTTATATACGCCCGTACATCAAATTTACCTTTACAGCCATTATAGCTCATATAACGTATCTTGCCGAATATCCTGCGGTCATTCCATGCCCTGTCATGTACCCCCCCGATGCTCCATGCAATCCCTGTATACCCGTTCGGATCGCGTCCGTCAAGTTCGTATTTGTCATTAAGATGAATAGCGGTCTCAAGCGCTTCTTCAGGAGATGAAGACCATTCAAGTATTTTCTTCGCCCAGTACATTCTCATATAACCATGCATCTTTCCCCGCTTTACCATTTCCATCTGCGCCGCGTTCCAGAGGTCATCATGAGTTTGCGCGTTCTCGAACTTCTTTAATGAATAAATATACTCACGCCTGTCCTTCCTGTGAGCATTGAGCGAGCGCTGAGACCATTCCGGGAAACCCGCGAATGAATCATAGTGATCATTGTAATAACAAAAATTATCGGACAGTTCCCGCCTCACGATCAGTTCCTCAAGAAAAGCCTCTTTGGATTTTGCCGGGCAATCCGCGTTATCCGCCTCAAGCGCTGCCCTCTGGGCAGACAACTGTCCGAAGTGCAGATACGGTGAAAGGTTAGACTGCCCGTCTCTGGACGGGTCATTTCTCATATCAGCATATTGCGGCAGTTTTTTATTAATAAAAATTTTCAATGCTTTCAAAGCTGCCTTTTCACCCGGAACGATCCAGTCTGCCTCAGATACTGAATGGTCTGTATTCAGGGTCTTAATCGCCTTTTCCCAATCAACATCAGAAAGGCGTCTGGTCAACGTAAAAGGATGTTTTCTGATCTTCGGGAAGTCTTCAAGGAATTCAGACAGCGCCCTCATTATCTTTGGCCTGAATGTGTATGCTGCGTATTCCTGCTTGGGTGACGCGATCCAGCAGGGCACGATATTATGAGCGTCAACCTCATATAATGGAATGTTTATCTTTAGCGAGGCATTGTCTTTCCATTTCCTCTTGATCCTCAGAGGATCAAAATCGGTGATAAGAACGCTGCTATTATTTCTTGTGATAAAAGAAGGAATCTCTTCTTCCGGATTACCGGCAAGCAGATGAAAGTAGATATTCTTCTTTCTAAGTGTTGAGTCGACTTCCCGCAGCCCTCTTAGCATAAAGCCGTAATGCCGGATCGTCGCGTTTAGAAAAGAAGGCGCCAGACAGAAGACAACGGCAAGCGGTGCTTTACGTTCTATCGCTGTTTGCTGGGCGAACAGGAGCGCCCAGTTGTCCTGTACACGCTGGTCACGGCTCATCCAGTAAACAACGGGGCCTGTTCCGCCTTTTCCATCCTTGTTGATTCTTGCCCGTTTCTGATTCATTATTTATTACAAGACAGAATGTTTCACTTCACCATAACGAGATACCACACTAACAAGAAGACTTCGCTCCACCACCCGATGAATGACACAATAAAACTTAATACAATCTTAACCTGAAGGGAATCAGGCAAAAGTTCACCTGCCCTGCCTTCACGTTCACGCTTCAGGATATAAGGGCTTACGTAAAAAGAAAGAAACAATCCATTCAAAACAAGCGCAACCGCTATGATCGCCTGCAGTAACGGTATCCCGGCGAGACCGCTGTCACGATAAGTTATAAGTGCCCCTGAAGTTGCCAGGAACAGGCCTATCCATATCAATGGCTTGGTGACCTTATGCGTCCTGGTCGTAGCTTCTGTCCAGTATGCTGATCTCCTTCCCAGCGCACCATGTATATCAATGACAGTTACCGCTCCTAAACCAACAATGAATCCTGCAATGAATATAAAAATACCGATGATATCAAGCCATGGGACCGGTCTGCTGTCAGTTTGCAATGCTGTAAAAAGCAAGCTTTCCATTTGTTCAGCCCTCCCTCACATGATGCGAAAAAATATAAATTGCCTGTTCAACTAAATCTTATCAGCTTTATGATCTGATTTCCATTCTATTTGTAAATTACATGTCATGTGATACACTTATATCATGAACGATCTATCCTTCACTCCTGAAGACAGAGTGCTTGTCCTCGGTGCAACCGGGTTTATCGGGAGCAGACTAATAAAGGTGCTTGCAAAAAAGGACATCAAAATGCGCCTCCTTGTGCGCAGTACTTCAAAAGCTTCCGCCCTTGTTCCAAAGAACTCCGATATAGAGATCATCGAAGGAGACATTCTGAAAAATGAGAATCTCGGGGAAGCCATGAAGGGCATTCATTCCGCGTATTATCTAATTCACTCCATGGGAGGTAAACTCTTCTCACAACGCTTGGATTTTGCTGAGAAGGACAAACAGGCTGCGGGGAACTTGGTTAAGGCATCGGACACTGCAGGGCTTAAGCGGATCATATATCTCGGCGGTCTCGGTGAGACCGGAGACAATCTCTCGGATCATCTTAGGAGCAGATTGGATGTCGCAAAGATACTCTCTAAAGGGAAAGCCGGAGTAACATTCCTTCGCGCCGCTGTAATAATCGGCGCGGGAGGCGCATCTTATGAAATGCTGCGCTATCTCGTGGAGCGTTTGCCGGTCATGGTGACTCCCCGCTGGATTGACACAAAGATCCAGCCTGTAGCCGTCCGTGATGTTCTCGACTATCTCGTTGGTTGTCTGCTGAATCCGGACACAGCAGGAAAAACATTCGATATCGGGGGACCGGAGATTCTTACCTACAGGGAAATGATGAACCAGTATGCGGAGGCGCGGGGGATCACAAAGAGATTGATTATAACTATTCCGCTTTTGACCCCGAAGCTTTCTTCATACTGGGTAGACCTCGTAACACCGGTGCCAGCGGGCATTGCCCATCCGCTTATCGAGGGATTGAAGAATGAGGTCATCTGCAGGGATAACAGAATAGATGAATTCTTTCCCATAGAGAAAACTCCTTTTCGGGAGGCTATTAAGATCGCTATTTCCGAAGAAAAGACAGGGCCGGGAGTTACAGGGTTTTAACATCATATCAATCCGCCTCCCTAATATTCATTTACTTCATCATTCCGGACTATTGATTATTTGGTGTGATAGTTAGTCATGCATCTCTTAACAATCAAAATTCTTTACACGCTCGCTTTGTTAGCAGAAGCAACTTTCCTTCGATTGAATGAGAATCACTCTTTTAACCTGTTATCATCGAATATAAAGTCCCCACAGATTACTGACTTGCAGGTATTATGAATAACAGCGAGCATTGCTGAAACGTCACGATATCCGGCAGATATCGTTGACCATCAATCTGTAATTCAAATTGACAATAGCTTGGGGGATTTCGATGGATTTGATATATCAGAAAACTCACGTTCATGCCGAATCCTATTTTCCCCCTCCCTCGGCTTCCAAAGATTTAACAGATTTCAAATTCTGTACGAGTTGAACCGTCCGTCGAAGAGTTTCAGGTATCGAATGCAAATACCGGTTCGTTGTTTCGATATTCTTATGCCCCATTATGTCCATCACTGATTTTATGTCCGCGCCGGCCCAGAGGGCATGAGTGGCGAATGTATGGCGTATCATGTTGGGGGTGACGTGATTATTCAGTCCTGCTTTTTCTGAAGCGGTCTTGAGGGACCGTTGAATGGATCTCACTGGGGTATCTGTGGTAGAAAATACCCACCTGCCTTTTTTAGC
Organism: Nitrospirota bacterium; assembly: GCA_016214845.1. Taxonomy (NCBI): domain Bacteria; kingdom Pseudomonadati; phylum Nitrospirota; species Nitrospirota bacterium. The sequence continues at coordinate 10,021 of JACRMS010000002.1, forward strand.
CTTGAAAAGGTCTTTTAGAATTTCCAGCGCCTCATCGCATAAAGGGATGGTCCTCTCTTCGTTAGTCTTGGGTTTCCAATCGCCCTTCCCTTGCACCTTTACCGTTTCCAAATTGAAATTCACATCATTCCACGTGAGGTAAGAAAGCTCCGCAGGCCTCATTCCGGTAAGCCTTCCGAATCTGATTCGCTGGGCGACCAGATCATATGAAAGATTTGCCGCCAATTTTTCAAATTCATCAGGAGTCACAAATGCGTTCAGTTTTTTGGGCTCCGGCAGATGCGGGTATTTGATCCTTACGTCTTTGATATATTTCTTGCTGATTGCAAAGTTTCTGATCTTCCGGACTATTCCGATATAAATATTGACGGCCCGGTTTGAATATAAGCGTGATTGCTTTGGCTTACTATTTTTTTTTGAATTAGCTCTTTTAAGCTCAATATCTTTAAACCGTATCTGGAACTTTGGGGGGTTCTGGGCTTTTCTTATTTCTTTAAAGGGTATCTGTTCCTGTGACTTCTTGAGCCCCTGATAACGTATGAGAAGATCCTCATCGATTTCGTTTGAGGAATATCGGTAGAAGAAATCCTTTACGTGATTTATATAGTTAGGCCTTAATTTATAGGCATTTCTTTTCGATTTTGTTTTCTCTATATGGTCCAGATACTCTTCAGCGACAACATGAAAATATAAACGGTCTCCGGTATCGGTTAGATCCGACACATTCAGCATCTTCAGTCTCAGTTTCGTTTTTAACTCTTCCTCGATCCTTTTCGCCTCGGACTTTGTATTTCCGGCCTTCCGGTTGACTCTGGTTCCGTTGAAAACGAAATCGATGTACCAACTGTTACCTCTTTTATAAACAGCCAAGTTTTTACCTCCGGTTTTTGAGTAATTCTCTGCTTATGTATTACCCCAAAAACCAAAAGTCCCGACAAAGTCCCGACATCCGGGGACACAGGCTTTGCCGTCTTTTTCATTCGACAGGAGTTAACAGATTGGATTTATGGGAGGAATTTTGGTCGGGGCGAGAGGATTCGAACCTCCGACATCCTGCTCCCAAAGCAGGCGCGCTACCGGGCTGCGCTACGCCCCGAACTATATAGATTATAAGATGTTACCGTGAAAAATCAATCCAGATTTACCTTTCTGAGGCAAGCCGCGGGCAACATCAAATAAATCTATCCATTAAATACTATTGCGATATAATATAACTAATAAAGTTAGAGGAAAGATATGCCTTTCAGGGAAAACAAGGCCGAACTTAAGACAGTCCTTGAGAATATCAGTGACGGGATTTTGTTCATTGATACCCTCGGGACCATCAGGGTTTATAACAAGGCCCTTTCTGAAATGTTGTCTATTAATGAAGATCTGACAGGAATGAAAATCTTTACACTCCCTGCGGAACATCCTCTGAGAGAGGGTATTTTCAGGGCCGACAAGGGATTCAAAGGCCCTTATTGCTGGGAAAGGAACAACTGCCCGGAGGACACAGCCTGTCCGGGGAGGACCTCTCAATGCTGCAGGTGCTGGATACTTAACGCTTGCAGTTTATTTTCTTCAAATAGTAAAGACAAATTCTGTATTGACTGCCAGCAATACATAAGCGTTAAACAGTTTCTTGAGAAACCCAAGGAATTTGACATAGGAGACAAAACTGTCTCCGTGTTGTCCTCGTTTATTGAATTCAGGAAGAAGAATGAGATCTGGGAGGTCATTGTCTTCAGAGACGTTACGTTTGAGAAACTCGACGCGGTAATAAAACTCGCGGGCGCCATGGCGCATGAATTAAGACAGCCGCTCCAGATAATTACATCCTGCATATCTATTGTAAGCGACAGCCTTCCTGACGATCAGGAGGTAAAGGAAAATTTCGATGTTATTAAAACGAGCTGCTACAGGATGAACAACATCATTGAGAAGATCACTCACATAACGCGGTACAAAACCAAACCTTATATATCAGGCCAGGATATCCTGGATATTGAAGAGTCTTCAGACGATACCCTTATTGATGATAAAGATAATGGCAGGTAAAAATAATGACTATTGAAACCACTCTTCTTCTACTTGAATCGGTTTTGCTCATAGCGACCATTATCCTTCTCGTTTACAGCATCCGGGAAGGCAGGCAAAGAGAGCACCTCCTGCTGGAGATCGGGAAGGCGACAAAGATACTTACCCGCCAGGAGTATTTCCTGTCAGTCCTTGACTCCATGATAAACGCAAAAGAAGAGGTATCAGGATGCATCACCGGCAGGGTCCCAAGCGGTGATGATAAACAAATGACCACGGACATCATCGACACCCTTGAGGGCCTTACCAAAAGGGGAGTCCGCTCAATGTATCTTATGCCGAAGTTCCCCGACAGGCTGTATTTGGGCTATCTTTACACGAAGGCGGGGGCTGTGGTTTTCTACAGCAGTTGTCTCATGGTGCACAACATGCGCTTCATGATCGTGGACGACAGCTCTGTTATAATCGGCATCCCTGAAAGTGTGGGTGAGATGCAGGCGACCAAGAAGGGGTACAGGATCCCTTCCGAGGGGCTGGCAATGATACTAAAGAACTATCTCGACACCTGCGAAAATAAAACCTCTTTTACAGGTTACGTAAATGAGGTGATGCAGCAGACCGGCGCATCACTGCAGCACATAGCGCGCGAGTTCCAGATAGATGAGGAAGGTCTGAAGGAGCTGATGAAGGAATAAACCGGATTATTCTGAATACTGTTAGCCACGAATATTCACGATCCTGCTTTCCATTTATTTCCTACTTCCCACTTCCTACTTCTTACTTATTCGTGACAATTCGTGAAACTTCGTGGCCGAATGTTGGCTGTCAGACGGGCTTTAGATCGAGGGTGGCGGCGATGGCATCGATGATACCTTTGCCGACAGGGACCTCTTTAAGAAGGAACCCTTCAAATAAGGCATTGTCACAAACTGTATTTATTAATCTGGGAACGCCTCTGGTGTAATGATGGATCGCCGTGATCGCGTCTGCCGCGAAAATTTCTTCTTCACATCCGGCGATCCTGAGCCTGTGCCTGATATACTCCCGTGTTATGGTCTCGTCAAGTCCGGTCAATTTATATTTGACGGCAACTCTCTGCTTCAACGGCTCGTCCAGGGCGAGGACGTTGTCAAGTTCGGGAAGCCCGAAAAGCACAAGGGTGATGAGCTTTCCATCGGGGCCTTCCATGTTAAGCAGGCCGCGGAATTCTTCCATTATCTCCCGCGACTGGAGCATCTGCACTTCGTCCATCAGGACGACTGTTTTGCGCCCGGACTGGGACACCTCAATGAATCTTTTATACAACTGGCCCAGGATCTCCAGTTTAGTGTCCGCGATATTTTCGATCCCCAATTGCATGGCAATTTTTTTCATCAGCCAGTCCGTTGTAACGGATGTATGAATGACCACGAGCAGGGCGGCCTCGTACTTATTTTCGTCCAGCTCATTGAGCATCCTCCGTGCGAGCGTGGTCTTGCCTGTGCCGACCCCGCCGACCACAACGGCAAGCCCTTTCATGGAGTCAACGGCATACTTAAGGCGCACCAGCGCCTGGGCATGCTGGGCGTTATTGTAAAAATACCGGTTGTCGACTATGTTTGAGAACGGGGACTCTTTTAATTTATAAAATTCCAGATGGTCCATAATACATTAAATAATAACATACTGACTGAAGGGATTTATTGTATTTTTGCGGGCTGCGATTTACGGTGTATAATTGTTTAATTATGAATTCAGATATACGAGACCCTGTCTCTTTTCGCCCTTGGTTTGTCCTCCGGCTTCTGCACCTGGGCCTTCAGGAAATCCATCTTCTTTGATATGTCTCTAAAGCCCGGGTTCCTTGCGCTGATCTCGGAATAAATTTCCAATGCATGATAGTAGTCGTTATTATTTATATGCACGCCTGCAAGTTCGTACTTCATATCGAGATATCTCTCATCATCGGGAGACAAGCTTTTAAGGAGTTTTTCAAATTCCACTATAGCGCGGGGATAATCTTTTTTCTCCATATAGCACGATGCTATCATGCGTAAGCTCAGCAGGGTCTTCTCAGGGTCCTTTGCCGCTGTCCTGAATTCGCCGATGGCATCGTCTAAAAGGCCCTTTCGCCTGTAATCAACACCTGCGATATAATGGGAATCATAATCTTCATCCTCAGTGACACCAATGTCTGTCTCTTTGATCTCCGCCAGTGAAGGTGTTACTTTGTCATGTCCGGTTGAAGAAGTTCCAGTCGCAGCGGGAGCAATAGTCTCAATGACTTTTACCTGTTTGAGACCGAGGGCGTTCTCAAGATCATCTATCGTGGCTTTAATTGATATACTGCCGGGGTCTAATTCCAATGCCTCTCTGTATAATTTAAGAGCCTCGTCCGGCAGTTTTTGCTCTTCATATATATTGGCAAGGTTTCTTAATTCCACCTTTAAGGCTTCATGATCGCCTTTTGTCCTGTAAATGGCCGTAAGCCGCTCCCTGACCGGGATGGGGTGAAGGCCGGCGAAATTTTTCAGCAGCCCGATTGCGTCCGCCCATTCACTGTCCCGCATGGATTCCTCTATGCAGGGGAGCAGTTCTCTCCAGGCGTTTTCGAGCTTTCCTTCTTTGAGATAAAGCGTGCCGAGGATCTTTTTTGCCTGTACATCGGAGGCGTCTTTTTCAAGCAATTGCTGAAGGGCCTTCCTGGCATCTTCCGTCTTGTTTAATTTGACAGCAAGCTTTGCGTAACTAAGCAGCAGGTTCCTGTTGTCCGGCGTAACGGATGCGGCTTGCGAGAGGTATTCCAGCGCCTTGCCCGGGTTGTTTTCCTGCTCCGCCAATTGGCTGAACCCGATCAGGGAAGATACATTTTTCGGGTCTATGTTCTTTGCCTTCGAGTAAAACTCCATCGCCAGATTCGCGTCCCCCTTTTCAAGATAATCTGAAGCGATCGCGGCATACCCGGTTGCGGCCCTTTCTTTCAGCCCTAATTTCAGATAGATCTCTATCACCTTCATCCTGACATTCACATCAAAAGGGGAGATGTGCAGGATCTTTTCGTAGAGGTCTAAGGCCTTTTCGATCTCGTTATTCCTGTTGTGGATCTCCGCAGCCTTTGTAAAATTTTCAATGGCATTCGCGGTGAAGCCTTTTTCCGCGTTGATCAAACCTAACGCGATCAGGGCATTCACATCGGAAGGGATGATATTGAGTATTTTTTTGTAAAGCGCGATCGCCTTAGGCGTGAAACCGTCTTCTTTGTAGATATCAGCCGCCTTTGAATAAAATTCCACGGCCTCTTTTTGCGCGCCTTTTTTAAGGTATAAGTCGCCAATCGTGTTGTTAATATTCCCGTCTTTGCCCTCAGACAAAAGCTTTTCCAGTTCGGAAATTGCCTTGTCGACCTGGCCTTTGGCAACGAGTTTTTGCGCGGATTCTACTATGGCAGCTTTATCTTTCATTTGCTCCAAATAACTATAGAGTTACCTTAAAAGCTTGACCGCGAAATGTCAATCCTGTAAGAGTACATATATATATACGGTAATTTTTTGAAGTTCTTAAGTGGGGGAAGTCCGGGCTGTTAAAAACCGAACTCTTTCCATCTTTCGGAAACGCGCCGTTTGATGTCTTCGGACATGACTATTTCGTTGGGCCATTCGCGGGTAAAGCCTTCTGACGGCCATTTCTTCGTTGCGTCAATTCCCATTTTGCTGCCATACGCGGGGATATTTGATGCGTGCTCAAGCACGTCAAGCGGCCCTTCGACGATAACGGTATCTCTTTTCGGGTCCACATTATTCCCCATCCTCCAGACGACCTCGCTCAAGTCCTGCACATTGACCCATTTGTCTACGATAACAATTGCCTTTGTAAAGCTCATCTGGCCCATTCCCCACAGGGCATACATGACCTTTCTCGCGTGGCCGGGGTAGCGCTTATCAATGGAAATAACGGCGATGTTGTGGAACACGCCTTCAAGCGGGAGGTTCATGTCAATGATCTCCGGCAGTTGTTTCCTCAGCAATGGAAGGAATATCCTCTCCGTTGCCTTTCCGATAAAGCAGTCCTCCATCGGAGGCTTTCCGACAATCGTCGCGGGATAGATCGCGTCTTTCCTGTGCGTGATGCAGGTAATATGAAATACCGGATATTCATCGGCAAGGGAGTAATAACCGGTGTGGTCTCCGAACGGCCCTTCGGTCCTTCTTTCCCCGGGATCGCAATAGCCCTCAAGTATGATCTCTGAATTGGCGGGGACCTCTAAATCCACGGTCTCACATTTCACGAGATCAACAGTGTCGTTGCGCAAAAATCCGGCAAAGAGCATCTCATCAACTCCCTCCGGCAGCGGGGCTGTGGCGGAATACATGACCGCGGGGTCAGAGCCAATCGCAACCGCGACTTCCAGCTTTTGCCCTTTCTGCTCCGCCTTCCGGTAATGTCTCGCCCCGTCTTTGTGCATATGCCAGTGCATGCCTGTGGTCTTTGGATCGTAGACATGCATGCGGTACATGCCGCAGTTGCGTTCCCCCTTTTCAGGGTCTTTTGTAAAGACCATCGGCAGGGTGATGAATTTTCCGCCGTCTTCAGGCCACGTCTTTAAAATGGGGAAGATATCAAGCGATGGGTTGTCTTTTATGATCACTTCCTTGCACGGCCCGGTCTTTACGGTCTTAGGAAAAAAATCCGCAAGCTTCTTGAGTTTCGGCAGCGCCTTGAGCTTTTCTATAAAGTTGGTTGGGATCTCAGGCTCAAGGAATTCAAGAATACGGATGCCGATGTCGTCAAGGTTCTCCACCTCAAGCGCGAGGCGCATTCTCTCAAAAGAGCCGAAGGCATTTACAAGGGCCGGGAATTTGGAGCCCTTCGGATTTTCAAACAACAGCGCCGGGCCGTTTGCCTTAACAACACGGTCGTTGATCTCCGCTATTTCAAGTACGGGATCGGCCCCGGCCTTTATCCGTTTCAGGAGGCCCTTCTTTTCAAGGAGTGACAGAAATTCTCGCAGATCTTTATAAGCCATTTGCCGTATATGATACAGGATAATTGTTTTAGCTTACAAGGGGCAAAGATGTCTTTAAGCGACAAGTGATGAGTAACAAGGACGCATGACAGTAGCAGGAAGAAAATTTTCACTCGTTACCCGTTTTATGCGGTATCATATTGTTATGGAAACCCTCTCCATAAAAAAAGGCAGGATAATCATCTACAGGCTCTTTGACGTTGCCTCGGAGATCAACCTTTCACTGGTTGAATCACAGACAAGGGAAGGGGCCAGGAGGCTTCGTCTTTCAAAATACCCATCAACAAAGGCGATCGAGTTTGCCAATCCGCCAGTGTCTGTTGAGCTTCCGGGATTTGTTAAACAACTCTTTGGACGGGATACAAAGGTTAACGTAATCGCAAGGGCCTACGACTTCGGCGTCATCTCTATCGCATTCGATATATCGATCCCGCGGGACACCGCATTTATCGAACTCGAGACAGTTACAAAGTCCCTCGACACCGATGAGTCCATTGATAAGAAGGCGATGGAATACATTGTTCATCTTATCGGCACGCTCGGAGACGCGGTCATCAGTTCCGGTATCAAAGAAGAATTTATGGAAGACTATATGATCTTCTTTATTGAAGAGCTTTCTGAATCAGCGGAGGCTTCAGATTTTTTAAAACGGTATGACCCCTCGCGCCTTCTGCTCTATGAAACACAGGAACTAAGCAGGCACACGCGGGCTGAAACCCTGAAACACCGTTTCAGTTATTATCCCAATGACCTGGTCATCGTTCATCTCGATAACGCCTTTGTTATTGAACCCTCAGGCAGCTCCGACATCCTCGATATCCTTGAATTCGCCAACGCACAGATGCTTGAGCTGAGATACTATAACCACGTCCTTGACAACGAACTTTCGCGGATATACAGCGAGCTTCCCAAAGGCAAGAGGATGCCGCTATTTAAACTGCGGGTCTATGAAAGATTTGTAAGGAATATCGCCGAGACCGTCACCGATTTTACCGAGGTCACTGAAAAAGTGGACAACGCGCTGAAGGTCACGGAGGACGTATATTACGCTAAGATCTACAGGACAGCGATGGTGCTTTTCAGGAGCAGGGAATGGGAGGACAGCATCAAGGAAAAACTCCAGGTCGTGACGAATACCTACAAAATGCTTTATGACGAGATTTCAACCCGCAGGGGGCACTTGCTTGAGATTGGGATCATTGTCCTCATTATTATAGAGATAGTTCTGCTTCTGGTTATTTAGGTTAAATCCTTTCAGTATGCGCTCCCGCGCTTATGCTGTATAATGTTAATTAAAATTATAACTAAAGACACAAAGGAGTTTTATATGAACAGGGATTTCTTAAATGTGATCTACACCCGCAAGAGCGTACGCAAATTCACAGGCGAAAAAGTAAAGAAGGAAGACCTCGACGCAATCCTCAGGGCCGGAATGTCCGCGCCCTCGGCAGTGAATGTTCAGCCATGGGCGTTTGTCGTAGTAACAGACAGGAACATCCTTGATGAACTCTGCGAGTCGCTTCCGTACACAAAGATGCTCGATAAGGCTGGGGCCGCTGTCATCGTCTGCGGCGTCCCTGACAAGGACGACACATACGCGAAACACTACTGGGTGATGGATTGTTCGCTGGCATCCGGCAACATCCTTCTTGCAGCGCACGCGCTGGGCTACGGCGCGGTATGGACGGCAGCGTATGTGGACAAAGAAAGGGTCAAATCCGTAAGGAGGATCTTGTCCATTCCGGAAAACATAATCCCGTTGAATGTCATACCGATAGGCGTACCTGCAGACAGGGACGCGAAACCAGTGGACAAATTCAGGCGGGAGAACATTCACTGGGAGAAGTGGCAGAGAAGCTGAAAGCTGACCTCAGCTTGCTGCCGGACATTCTATAAAAGATATGTTTTTAAAGTTGGCTTTCAACCCCGCTATAAACTCATCTTTGCCTTCCATCTTTTCCGAGTAATACAACTTTATCTTTGAGTGGAAGTCTCTCAGTTTTTTCATAAGCTTATGAAGGCTGTCACCTTCAATGGATATCATTTTTGTTATATCGATGCCGAGCTCCTTATTTTCGGTCTTCAGGTAATTCGACATCCTCCTGTACAGCTTTTTACAGTTAATGTCATCCATTTTTCCCCGGAGCTCAAGACACATATGCCCGGCGCTCAGGTTTCTTTTCAGCTTCAGCTCCAGATAGTTAAAAGACATATCAGGAAGGCTGCGGCCCTTCAGCGGAGGGGCCAGGAACTGCAGGAGAGGTTTGCGGAATGAAGTCACGTACGTCGAGGGCTGCCGCACATCGCCGATGAATTTCAATTTAAGATATTCCTTAAATGCAAAGCCCTGTCCCAGTTTTGTCAGCGCGATCTGGGCCGCGGTTTTGTTCCCGAACATCCTTCTGTATTTCTGTTCAATGTCCATCGCAAGTATTTTTGTGTTTTGATTGGGCAGATACGGTCTCATAATGTCGATCGCGGAATAAAAATTCCTGCAATCCTGTTTCAGTTTTTCGTTTCTTTTCTTTTTCCACGGGTCCTGATATTTCAAAGTATATTCGTAACCGGTAATGTACGTGTCGCACATCCGCATTATCGAAGGCCCAAGCTCATGGAAATCTCTCTGAAAGGCCTCTTTGAGAATATGCTGAGACTCTCTTCGTGTAAACTCCGGATGGTCAAACCAGATGCGGTGCTGCCCGTGCCATTCTTCATAGGGCATGTCGGTGCGGAGCTTCCCTTTTTCTTTGTACTCCTTATATAACGCTGTCTGGGGGAGAGGCCCTAACTGCATGAACTGGGCAAAGTCGGGACGGAGCGCCTTCATATATTCGACCTCTTTCCAGATATTTTCTTTTGTATGATGTTCCTGAAACAAAATGCTGGAAGCCAGGACCGAGACGCCGTGGTTTCTCAGATCACTGAACAGCTTCGGCATATCTATCCCCTGGTTCTTCTGGTAATTTTCAAGATACGATTCGACCCCGAGCCACAGGAAACCCACGCCGAGCTCAAAGACATTTTCAATGCCGAAATCCATTATCGTCTCCGCGGATGAAAAGATACCGAAGTAATATTGTTTGTCATGCTTCTTCATCAGATCAAGAAGCTCCATCGCGCGTTTTTTGTTCTTGAGAAAATTTTCATCCATGACAAAGAAGTCATTGCATCCGAACTTCTTCTCCATTCTCAGACAAATATCAAACAGCTCTTTGCCCGTCTGATAGAATGGAATATGCTCGAACTTGAAGTTATGTGTTGTACAGCAGAAACGGCAGCGGTTGGGACACCCTACCCCGGATAAAAGAATGCCGGACTTGCCTAAAAGCGGTATCCCCATGAACCGTTTGTTCTCAGCGGAAGGTATCAATGGGTGTTTTATGGGGGCGTCAACCTTCTCGTTGAATAACTTTCTTAACCACCTGACCCCTTCACCACGGGCGACATAATCGCAGTCGATCATTTTTTCTATGTCAGGGATCTGAGTGCCGTGCCCGCCGAGGATGATTTTTGTCTTCGGGCTGTGTTTTCTTATGAGCTCAGCCATCTTTTTGGCTTTAAGAAAGTTCGGGGTTATAAAGGATATCCCGACATAATCGTATCCCTTTTTAATTTCCTTGATAAAACGGTCCATCGTGGGAAAATCCAGGACAACGGCAGGGTACTCAATATTTTCAGCCATGAGGTACAGGCCGAAGCTCCTGTGGTTGTAACGAAGAGAAAAGATCCCCTGTTCCCTCGTTATCTGATTGTGATACAACTCCATGATGTTTTCTTTGCGTCCGAATTCATCGTCTACACCGTACGGCTTAAAGACCGACGTTAATAAAAGTTTCATTTCATTTCTCCTTTGCTATTGGCAGCATTGGAGAATAGTACGTGCAGATATTCGACCGGACTTAGTTGCAAAGCATTGCACTGCGGGCAAACCTTGTGGGGATGGATGCGGACAGTCTCATTAAAAATAAATACATTTTCTCTTAACTACCTTGTTCCTAACGTTATCACAATAAGACAGACCGGGTCAAGGTAGCAACGATGAGCTTCAGCAGTTCCCCTCTATCAAGAGGGGTCAGGGGTGTGTCCTCATCTTTTGTACTTTTGCTCTTCTGCTCTATGGCGCTACTGCTCTGTGGTCACTTCGGCGTCTCTTTGTCGAGCGGGATGAGGACGATCTCTATCCTCCGGTTCTTTGACTTTCCCTCGTCGGTCTCATTGGACTCGACCGGCCTGTATTCTGAATAGCCCGCCGCATTGAGAAAGGCCGGACTGACGCCTTTGTCCTGCAGGTATCTGGCCACGGTGGTGGCGCGGGTGGTTGAGAGCTCCCAGTTGGTCGGGAATTTCTCGGCAAGCACCGAGCCGATCGGCACGTTGTCAGTATGGCCCTCTATCCTTATCTGCTTGTCCGTGATGCCCTTTAGGATCTCAGCCACCCTGTCGAGTACCTTTTTCCCGTTTGTCTTTATATCAGCCTTGCCCGAATCAAACAGTATCTTTTCGACCATGGTAAGTGTAAGTTTGTCCTTGAGCTGCTTGACTGCGATCTCGCCCTTTTTTATCTCGTCAGTAAGCTCGGACACGACATTGTCATAAGAATGCTTCTGCTCCTCGATGACGCGGTCTCTTTCTTTAATGGCGTCCATTTTTTCCTGTGTGAGTCCGGCAATGATACGGTCTTTCTCTTTAATGGCCATCAGTTTTTCCTGGGAAATTTGCGCAACGGACTTGTTTATGTCCTTATTCGCCGCCGATAACAACTCGTTGTTCCGCATGAGATCTTCTTTCTCTGCCCCGAGTTTTGCCACATCGGCCTCAAGCGCCTCACGGGCCGCTTGTTCTTTGCTGAGCTTGTCCCCGGTCTCTTGCAGCCTATTGGCAAGCTTTGCATTTTCAGCGTTAAGGTTATTAATGTCATTGACACGCTCATCATATTTTTTCGTCGTTACACAACCGGTTGCAAGGGCAAGGCCTACAATTGCCAGCAAAACGATCTTCATAAATTTCATAGCTGTCTCCTAATGACGGGGTTTGGGGTTAAATAATTTTTCGTGAATATGGCAAATTCTATCATGAAATTTGAATGTCCGCAATACAAAGATGAGCTTTGTCAATTAAGAATTAAAAGTGCACACTTTTGAGCAGATTTAAAATTTAAAAGAGTACACCCCTATGAGTTGTAATCTAAAACTTAAAAACGGGAGGCTTTAGATTATGGCTCAAGCATCACCTCTGGGCTCCGGCTGCAAAAGGAAAATGGTATCTCATTACCTCAATAGATGACTTTAGCCGCTATATTCTTTATGCTGTCCTTCTTAGAAGAGAAACTGCTTTTAGCCCTACAGACAGTGATTATGCGGTATGGATGCCCTTACAAGTACTACGTTGACTGTCATTCCATTTCCGATTTGTCAGAGGCCGTGATTCTCTGTGGCTTAAACACCATAAACTCACTGATGAATCCACGCCTCAATGGAAACAGGTCTTGTTAGACTGCAACGTGAAAGTTACTTATGCCCTGTCTCCTCAAGCCAAGGGCAAGGTTGAACGACCTTACGGCTGGCTTCAGGATCGGCTCATTAGAACATGCATCATGGAAAATGTCACTGATATCAAACATGCTCAGAAAATTCTCAATCAGGAGCTCCATCGATATAATTGCCGCCAGGTTCATTCAATAACTCAGGAAGAGCAGTCTCTTGCGCACCTTGAGTTTGGCCTGGATGAAATCCTTATGGTCTACGTGGAGAAGGCCGGCGATTTTGCGCACCATATGCTCTTCGTGTTTGTCCACGGCGGCGTCGGAAAATGCAACTTCCCAAAGGTGCTCAACAATTGTGACCCTCTGCTCATAGGCCAGCTTCTCATTGATGAGGGACGTAAAATCAAAATACCCTGTGGCCCTGCGGATCTCATCCTCCGCGAATTTTATCATCGCGCTAATTTCTTCCTTGGAAAGATTGAACTTCGATTGCATGATTTTTGTTATTGCCTTCCGTTCGTCTTCCTTGATCTCTGAATCTGAGCGCATCATCTCGATAAGTAAAGCGGCGGTTGCAATCTGAAGGGAATGTTCAGACACCCTGTCCGGGTTTTCAGCAGAGGATGTTATGTATTTTTTGAAAAACTGCGTGACAGTGCGTACCATGCTTGTTAGAGTACTGATTACTTTCCGGTCTTGTCAACCTTTCAAAACAACCCTATCTGTTTATCTTTCTTAAGCTTTTTTGTATCAGGGACAACCTTTTCACCACTGGATTTCCCTGAGATCTTTTTCCTCTCAACTGTCTCGAAGATTTTCACCTTCCCGTACTCGCCGTCATAGCCGGGCGCGATGTGGACATTGCCTTTGCGCACACGTGAGATCGCCTCACGCAAAAGCGGTGAGCCTGCCTTTTCAATATCACCAAGAGGTACATCCATGAGGATTTTGAATTCATTGCCGAGGGACTGAAGCAGCTTCTGATATTCCTTATCAACTGCCTTGCTGTTGGCTCCAACTTTTAAAGTCTCCGCAATGATCTCGGGAAGCGGAATTATTGAATGAAAGGTCGGCGCGCCCTTTGGCTTAAATCCTTCTTCACGGTCCGCGAGTTTTTCAACGCGGTGTACGACACCGACAGTCACTTTCTTGCCGCAGACCGGGCAGAGATAGTTATGCTTCACGGTTTCTTTTGGTGAAAGGCTCACCTCACACTGCCTGTGTCCGTCATGGTGGTATTTCCCTTCTTCAGGGAAAAATTCTATTGTGCCAAGAAAGCCCTTTCTTGTTTTCAGCGCGGCCATCATCTTCTTGTATGAGATCTCCGTATCAAAGATATTTGCCTCACGCCCGATCTTTGCAGGTGAATGGGCATCGGAGTTGGAGATAAGCGTCAGTCTGTCAAGGGCGGAAAGCCTCCAGTTCATGGCCGGGTCTGATGAAAGCCCTGTCTCAATGGCATAAATATGGGGCGTCAGTTCCCCAAAGCATTCCTCCATTGAATCAAAACCCGATACTGCGCCGAAGACCGAGAAGTGCGGCGTCCACGCGTGCGCCGGAACAAACATCGCTTCAGGCGCGTTATCAATTACTATCTTTAAAAGCTCCTTTGCATCAAGTCCGAGTATCGGCCTTCCGTCTGAGTTGATGTTGCCGATCTTTGAAAGCGCCAGACTTATCTTTGCTGCATCAGCGAAATCAGGGACAAAGATTAATGAATGTACCTTTCTCGTCTTTCCGTTCTTGCTGTAGATACAGCTTATCTCCGAGGAGAGAAGAAAAAATACCTCCGCCCTGCAGGAACCGTAGATGTCATCGGACTGAAATTTCTTTTTCAGCATGAACAGGCCGTTGCCGGCAGGTTCGAGTTTCTCGTTCAGTTCCATGGACCATTTCGGATGCGTGAAATCGCCGGTGCCGATCACCGTGATCCCCTTTAGCTGCGCCCATCTCCAGATGCTCTCAGGAGACATATCTTTGCTGGTCGCTCGTGAGTATTTTGAGTGAATGTGCAGGTCGGCAATAAATCGCATAGTATTTTTATCCCTTTAATTTAAATTTAACCACAGAAGGCACACAGAAAATAAGAAGTGAAGTTGAGAAGCTGAGAAATTAAGAAGTTAAGCTTTCCCATTTTCTTATCTTCTCAAACTCTCTCTCCGTGCCTCCGTGTTCTCTGTGGTTATTTATCTCCTAACGGTGTCCTGAAATCATTTTCCCCGAGCGGCGGGTTTTTGATTAGCTTTACAAGCTTCACGTCAAATCTGAAATTGCCCATGAAGATTTCCAGTTGTGACGGATACCAGAAGCCTTCGTTATTTACAGGCCCGCTGTATTTAATGTGAATGGACTTGTCCGGCAGCATGATGTCCTGTGTTAAAGGCAGGAGCGTTGCGCTGTCAAGATGGATCTCTTTGTTTTCCGCCCTTATGATATATTCCCCTCCCTCTCTGTGCATGGAACCGTTATTTAAATCTTCCCACCAGAAGATCGAGCGGAGAAATTCATTTGCGACATTACGGAGTTTGCTGTCGGTGTTCCCTACAAGGGAATACAGCTCCCCGTCTTTGATCATGAAATCTCTGACGAGCATCCCGAATTTATATATCCTCATGTGTACCCAGTCGGGTTTTTTGACAAGCACTGAGGCGTTGATGAAATCGTACAGCTCATTATTTTTCTCGATCCTGATGTCGGCGATCGCCTTGAGGACCTCAATGTCACCGCCGGCTTTTTTAATGACTTCATCGAGGGACAGTTCTTCTTTGATGTATTGCGGCGGCGGGGCAACTTTGGGGGCGCAGCCAACGGAAAAGTAAGAAATAAGAAGTAAGAAGTAAGAAGTAAAGAGCAACTTGCGGAGAAGCGATACTTTTTTAACTTCCCACTTCCCACATCCCACTTCCCACTTAATAGAACAGTATTTCAATTGCTTCCTCAACATTCTTTACCCCGATGATCTCAACATCATGTCCGTCCAATTTTTGCGCGTTGCTTGCAGGCACGATGCCTTTTTTAAAACCAAGTTTCGCGGCCTCTTTTATCCTCGTCTCAGCCTGGCCGATGGCCCTGACCTCGCCCGACAACCCGATCTCCCCGAACGTAAATGTCCCGTGCGCTATGACGGTATTTTTAAAAGATGAGGCTATTGCCGCGATGATCCCCAGGTCAATGGCAGGCTCGTCAATCTTCAGCCCGCCCACAACATTTACAAATATATCCATTCCGCCAAGCTGCATCCCGATACGCTTATCGAGAACCGCGATGAGGAGATTGATCCTGTTGTAGTCAACGCCGAGCGCCGTCCTCCTTGGGACTCCGAAGTTCGACGCGGTGACGAGCGCCTGAATCTCTACAAGCAAAGGCCGCGTGCCCTCCATGCTGACGGTAACCACAGAGCCTGAGACATCCAGCGGCCTCTCAGAGAGAAAAAGTTGTGAAGGATTGTCGACTTCTTTCAGTCCTGATTCCTGCATTTCGAATACACCTATCTCATTGGCAGGGCCGAACCTGTTTTTCACGGCCCTGATTATTCTGAACGGGCTTCCCCTGTCGCCCTCAAAATAAAGTACAGTGTCCACAATATGCTCCAGCACCTTCGGTCCCGCTATCGCGCCTTCCTTTGTGACATGCCCGATTATGAAGAGCGGCATAGCGTGTTTCTTTGCAAGGAACATCAGCTTTGTCGCGCATTCCCTTATCTGGCTGACCGAGCCCGGCGCGGAGGTAAGCTCAAGGGAAAAGATCGTCTGGATCGAATCAATCACGATCACCTGCGGATAAATATCCTGAGCAACGGAGATTATGCCTTCAAGGGATGTTTCGGGAAGGAGGATGATCTTATCGGATGCGATCTGTAATCTCTCAGCCCTTAGCTTTACCTGCTCCGGCGATTCCTCGCCTGAGACGTAGAGCACCTTGCCGAGTTTTGTGAGCCCGTTGAGCGCCTGAAGGATGAGCGTGGATTTCCCGATCCCCGGGTCTCCGCCTACAAGGACAACCGAACCGAGCACCACCCCGCCGCCAAGGGTCCTGTCCAATTCTTTTATCCCGGTGGAGAACCTGCTGTCAGAGGAAGGCGCAATTTCCGAGAGGACAACCGGCTGGGCCGTCTTCTGGCCTTTGATCTTTGCGACACGCGCCTCCTCAACAAAACTGTTCCACTCCCCGCAGTCAGGGCACTTCCCCAGCCATTTGGGAGTCGCATACCCGCAGCTCTGGCATTGATAGAGTATTCTGGTTTTGGACATGCGCTATTTTACCAAACTTTAAAATTTAAAATATCGTCCTGAAACTCTTCACTAATAACTCATAACTCTTTTCGTGCTGTTGACTTTGAAAGCGGAATTCTGTTAATTTTGAAACTCTATAATTAACTGCAATTGTTCGCGGGTAAACGCAGAAACTGATTGGTCAGTAAATTAACTTTTATAACAGATCATGTAAATCCTGCAAATCTGCATCCTGTTCTTCGGCGGTGTAGCTCAGTCGGTTAGAGCATACGGCTCATATCCGTAGTGTCGCTGGTTCGAGTCCAGCCACCGCCACCAATTACCCTTCCTGTTACTTGCCTATCAGCTTAAATATCTTCGTAGCTTCCTGCGGCGCAAGCGTTTTTAATATCTTATAGTGTTCCCTTGCGGAGTCCCTGTCGTTTAATTCCAGATAGACGAGGGCGAGGTTGTAATGGGCGTCTTTATAATTCGGCTCTATCTTTACAGCTGCCCTGATATAATCTCTTGCCTGCTTAAGCATTCCCAATTTGTAATAAGCATTGCCGAGATTACAGTATGCGCCCGCGTCATCAGGCCTCATGGTGATAGCGACCTTGTAAGCTTTTATCGCTTCCTTGAACATTCCAAACGTGCTGTACATCGTCCCTTGATCATGAAAATCATTCATACCGTTCATGCCTCCTTTAAATTTCAGGATGAATTATTTATCGGCTGTTTAGTCCTTATTTACAGTGATTCGGATTACAGGGGCTTAAGCTGTTGTCAAGGCGGGGGATTTATGCTAATAGAACAATATATGTTTATATCTTATCAGCCCCGCATTTTCATAATATTCACTTTTTTAATTTGTATATCTCTTTATATTGGAGGATGCACTGCAGCTCCGGGAAAAAGCGACGCCGATAGAGTAATAACAAAACATTTTGAAGCAAAAGGATACAGGGTAGTCGAGCTTAACACCGGTAATATCAATGCCGTACCGATGGGCGAAAAACAATACATGGGCACGCCCGGATATTATGTTGATGTGACATCTATGACTTTGGAAGTTTCCGTGAACATGAGGGAGAAGCCGAATTTCAAGCCCGGGCAAAAAATAACTTTTAAGAACGCCCGTGTTCTGGTCCGCCAACACACCGGACCGGACAAAGAATGGGTCATCGCAAATATCATAGGGATATCCCTGCCATAAGCTTTAGCATCAAACTCAAGAAATCCTTGATTTATTTCGAAAAGATTATTGTTATTTGCTATAAGGTCTTAACTGACATGAAGGGCTGTTAGCTGTTAACCGATTTTTGGTTATCAAAGGGGAAATGGACAGTGTTTGACTTAAAAGAAAATGTGCCGCTTGACACCAGGTTGCTCAGTGAAGCAATTATTGAATTAAACATCTCCCGCCACAACGTATCCATTTATCCCCGTAACCACCCCATAGTAGATACATCACTCAACAAGGCATTTGACCATTTACAGCAGCTTTTTGAATTGAGACAGGAAATCACGCTTGCAATAGCAAAAGACACCCTGATTATTGATATGCAGCACCTTGACAGGCAAAATCCGGTCTACAAGGATTTTGCCGCCTGCCTCAGCGGGATGAACATCGCTTCTGTGACATTTGTTCAGGGCTTGACAAAAGAAGAACTTTACTCATTTCACAGTTTCCTGCTGAAAAATATTCCTGACGAATTTGCGGGAGACATGCAGGAGTTTCTGGCAGAATATAACCTGGTCAATATCAAAATCGGGTTTATAGATTATTCTGCGTTCATTATGACGGGATTGGAATCCGGGCAGACTGACACAGGGGAATCGCTTCTGGAAAAATATGTATACGGTCTTCTTGAGGGAAGTTTAGACACGGAAGACGCATATGACGTTCTGTTTAATATGCCTCCCGGACAATTCGCTGAACTGATAAACAATGCGGCCCCGGATAAAATCCGGGAAGACAGCTATGACAGGATAATCACTTCTTACATCAGGAGGTCCTCGGAAAGGGCGTTTTCCGGGAAAAAACTTGCGAAATTTCTCGGCTTTATTAATGACCTCAATCCCGGATTAAAGCAGCAGTTCCTGTCTTCTACGGCCAATGCCATGTCGCGTGATTTGACCTCTATTGAGAAATCTCTCAGGGACATGTCGGCAGACGATTTCATAGAGCTGTTCAGCATAATTAATGAGTATTCGGGGAGTATCCCGGAGGCGCTTAAAAATCTGCTCGACAAGTTCTCGGCATATCAGCAAAAACCTTCTTATGGCGGCGGGCTTGTTGAGGATGACATCTTTATATCTCCAGAAGTTGCCGCACTCTTTGAGAAAGCCAAATTCAGCGAATTTGTAACGGATTCATATCAGGCTGAAATTCAGCGTATTTTAAAAGCCGATACTCAGAAAGCCAGCGCCGAGCTGACAATAGCGTTCGCAAAGGAATGGAGCGATGAGCATATCGAAAAAGATTTTAACCGGATAATACTGGAGCTGCTTTCATCCGCCATACCGGACATTATTGACCGGGAAGATTACGGCTTGTTTGCCGGTATTCTGCAAGAGCAGATGGTACAATTCATAAACACCGGCCAGTACGGACAGGTGTTGAAGACAATCAGGACATTGGGGTCAAACGCCGATAACAGGCTGTCCTCTGTTGCGGTCCAATACTATAATTCTCCGCAGTTTATCTCCTCGCTGGTTGATTCGTTAAGGGTCATGGGCAGGCAGATGAGGGATGACGCCATGCTGCTTTGCGATTATTACGATGAAAAGGTCCTTCCCCCTTTGATGGATGCGCTTTTTGTTGAAGAGTCTCCGGCAACGAGGAAATTTATTCTAAGCGCAATAACGCATTTTGGTTATAAAGCTGCTGATGAAGCCGTAAAACGTCTTGGCGACAAAAGGTGGTTCGTAACGAGGAACCTGCTCTTTATTTTGCTTGAATGCGGCAATGAAGAGGCGCTTAAACTGGCAAAGCCATTCTGCAATCATGAGAATCCCAAGGTAAGTTTCGAGGCGATAAAATGCCTGCTGAAGGCAAAGGATGAGTATGGCATTACATCGCTCAGAAACTGTCTCAACCCGGAATCCGAAGAGCTCATTAAGAAAGCCCTTGACCTTGCAGGGGCCTTCAAAGTAAAAGAAGTTGTTACTGACCTGATCAAAATGCTGGAAAAAAGAGCAATGTTTGGGGCTGACTTTGAAAAAAAAATCCCTTTTGTGAGGGCGCTCGGACAGATAGGAGATCCGGCCGCACTGGATACACTCAGAAACATTCTTAACGAGAAGTCTCTTTTTTTCAAAAACGCTCTCGACAGATTGAAAGAAGAAATAAAAAGGACCCTTAAGCATTATCCGGAGGAATCGGTTAAGGATATAAAGTAAGACATGACAACGTTAAAAAATTTCATCACGACATTTATGGTCGCCGTATCAAACTGCGCGCTTTATACAAAAGACCATGAGGCCTTTGACGAGCTGGCGAAGAATGCCTTTTCAGCTCTTAATGGACTGCTTGATGAAAGTTTTGAAATAATGATAATCGAAAACAACCTGATAATAAACAAGACGCCGGTCCGGGACGCCGGAATACATAATAGTAATCTTGTAAAGCGTCTCAGGAGAAAAGGCATCACACGTATCGATTTTTTTAAGGGGGTGACCCTTTCAGAGGTCAAACAGATTATCATCGATTTTTCAACGCCCGGCAAAGGATTAACATCCTGCCCCCATATAAAGACAGGTATTGTTGACGTTAACGTGAGCGCTCCGTGGCTGGATGCCGGCAGCATCCCCTTTTCCCCTTCGGACAATGTCGAAAAAGTGCAGAAGGTCTTTCATTCAATATCGCCTTTCAGGCAGCTTCCGGTAACAGAGCTTGAAGAAGTTGTGTTCCACTTTATCGCAACTTTCAAAAGAGAAGCGAACATCCTGAAAGTCCTGAGCCCGGTAAAGGCTTTTAGCGAATATACTTACACACACGCAACCAACGTCTCTGTACTTTCGATATTTCAGGCGGAATCCCTTGGCATAAAAGACGAACTCTTGCGTGATATCGGCATCTCGGCTTTACTGCATGATACCGGCAAGATGTTTGTTCCAAAGGAAATCCTCGAAAAAGCGGGCGCTCTCGATGACAGGGAATTTGCCGAGATGAAGAAGCATCCGCTTTACGGCGCGAGATACCTCGCAAAGATGAATGATGTCCCCAGGCTTGCCCCTGTTATTGCATTTGAGCATCATTTGAAATACGACGGCTCCGGATATCCCGGACTTTCCATGGAGGGAAAAAGACAGCACATCGGCAGTCAGATTGTCGCCATCTCCGATTTCTTTGACGCCCTCCGCACTCACAGGCCCTACAGGAAAAGCGTCGACGCAAAGACTATTTTAGTAATGATGGAAAAAAGCGCGGGCAGGGATTTCAACCCGTTCCTGGTCGATAATTTCATAAGAATACTTCAGCCGGTAATTAATTAGTCCATTCATACATCACTCTGTCTGTCATTCCGGCAGTCCTTAAGCCGGAATCCGGTCTTTTTTAATTCCTTGTGAATCGACCAAGTCAGGAATTAAGGAAAAGGCGCATTCATCAACAGGCTTATTAGATCTTCAACAATCTCCTCGCTATCTTGCCGGTTGCCGTCTCATACGCGCTCAGTGCGCCGTGGGGGCATACCTCGATGCAGCAGTAGCACCTTATGCATTTATCATAATCGAAGTGGACCTTTCTCTTGTCATGCGTTATCGCTTTCGCGGGGCAGTATTTCCAGCATTCGCCGCAGAGTTTGCAGAGGGAGTCGTTACATACAGGCCTCTGGACAAGATGCCTGCGCATGAAACCGTGAAACTTTCTGGGCCCAAAGACAAGTGTGACTATCTCCGGGAATTTGAAGTCATTTATATCAGGAAGGTCGCCATCAATTTCAATTATTTCAGTTGTCAGTCCTTGCTCCATTGCGAATCTGTTGGTCAGTAATTCATCAGGTGCAATACCAAACATCTTACATACCGCAAAATCAACTGCCGCAGTATCACTGCTTCCTAAAACCACTCCAATATTTCTCGGCTCGCCGCCCTTGCCAGGACCCTGTCCCTGCATCGCGAGAATTCCGTCCATTATCGTGACAGACGGCTTTACCGCCTGATATATCTTCACAAGAAGTTTCGCGAACATCTCCCTGTCAACTCCGGTCCTGAAATGCCACTCGGGTTTTTTCATGCCGACAATGCAGCCGAACAGATTTTTTATGCCGAGCGTCAGGAGCATCTGCGCGTGGGTCTTCAGTTTCGGCAGGTTGATGAGAAAGTCGGCGTTCACCGCGTCCCCTGCGATCTCGATCTCGTTAAAAGGTTTCCCGACGTCAACGGCCGTGGATATTTTAAATTCCCTGAACTCGACATCCAGCCCTTCAAGCGCGCTTCTGACTCCGCTTTCTTTCAGGATCTTTTCGAACGATGCCGCGGCAGAGCTGTCAGAGATAACCGGGCTGGCTCCTTTATCAATAACATACTCAGCAGCCGCCTTTATTATCATGGGATGAGTGACAACCGCCTTTTCAGGCGGGGCAGGCGCGAGAAGGTTGGGTTTGATAACAACCCTCATGTTTTTCCGGATCATGTTTCCTGCCGTGGCATCCATGATCTCAAAAAACACCGGCTTCAGCTTTTTGTAATCATACTCCGCTTTCCTGACGAACACCTTTGACATATCGGATATGGTACCCTAATTGACCTCTCCGCTTCCAACAAGCGGCAGTATCTTCTCAACATTGAAATGCACAAGATACTTGGGTCCCTTTGCCCTGTCCTCCTCAGGTGTGAGGTTCCCCATGGTCATCTTCGCTATAAGCGGAGAATCAGTCTCTTCCTTTATCTTTTTCAAATGAAGTCTAAGGCCGCTGTACCCAGGCGCGCTTTCGTGGAAGAGAAATGCCGCGTAAGAGTTGGATTGAAGATTGTGATGAGTCAATTTTTGTCTCATTAAAAATGCGACAGTGCCGTCATCAAAAACATGCGGACGGGAATAAATAGCGGCATTCACCTTCCCCTCCGAATCAGAGGTAGCGAGCACCCCTGTACCCTTTGCGCTCTCAAAATATTTTTTCAGGTCCATTGTCATCTCCTTTGTTTGATCGTCCCTGTCAGTCTTAACGATTTCCTCTTTCAGCTAATTAGAGTCTGTCCATAAACTCGAACATCGGACCGTCATTCCCGTGCCTAAAGCACCTACTGTTGGCAGTCTGTTTAGCGGGAATCCAGTCTTTTAAATAAGTTCTGGATGCCCGATTAAAGACTTCGGGCATGACAAAAATAAAAAATAGCAATTTATGGACAGACTCTAATTAGATTATATCGTACACCTTCATAAGGCAATACATTGAATGATAATCAGCGGACCGATAGTTATCAACGCTTCTCTTGAACAAAAAAAGGAGAAACAGGATTACTCCTGTTTCTCCCCGGTATTCCCGACCTGTAAAACGCCCGATTATAAAACCAGCGCGTTTGATACAAGGTTAACAAGCTGTGTGACCTTCATATCAAGGTTGTAATGCTTGATAACATCGTTAAGCCCGTCAACGCAGTTGTGGCATGAGGTGACAACGTATTTTGCCCCTGTCGCCTCAAGCTGTTTGGCCTTCACTATCGCAGACTGCAATCTCCTCGGCCTGTACTCCGACATCGACATGGCGCCGCCGCCGCCCGTACAGCAGTAATTCTCAGCGCGGTTGGGGTACATCTCCCTGAAATCGCCGACAACGTAATTTAGAAGTTCGCGCGGCTCTTCAGTCAGTCCGCAGCTTCTTGCGTTGTTGCAGGAATCATGGAATGTGTAGGAGCTGTTATTTTTTGATTTATCGACGTGGATCTTGCCTTCCTTGATGTATCTCAGCATTGTGATTACGGAACTCTCCGCTTCAAACTTGATGTCTTTCTTGGCCCAGTTGGGTCCTTCACAGCGCGTAGACCTGTAGCCGTGGCCGCATTCGGACATGACGAGTTTTTTGCCTTTCAGCTCTTCAACTTTTTCATAGACACGGCCTGCCACTGCGCCTCCCAGATCATCATCGCCTGAGAAGAGTCCGAAGTTGGTCATGTCCCAGCCCTCGCTCGGCATGGTCCAGTTTTCCTTTGCCGCATAAAATATTTTAGCGGCATCGAGGATCGATCTCGGGTCATGCTTTATTTCACGGGGATTGATCGTGTAGACGATGTTTGCGTTCATCTTGTCTATCGGGATCTTTGCCTTCGGGTTATTCACCTCGCCCTGGAGCTCCTCTTCCTGCCATTCGAGAGTTTCAAGATACTGCTCCTTGAGAACGCCCATCTGGTTGCCGATCTCCCATTGCTCCTTGCTGACATACTCAACGCCTTCAGGCATTATGCCGACATGCACAAGCAGCCCTCTCATCATACGGTTGAATGTGGCGAAGTCAACTCCCATCGGGCAGTTGATAGTGCATCTCCTGCAGTTCGTGCATTTGCCGAACGCGGTGTCCTTCAGCTCTTCAAGCTCCTCATCAGTAAAAACGCTCTTCGCTCCGACCCATGATGGGAACACCTTCCCTGTCCAGTCATAGTGTTTCTTGAAGATCTTTCTTATCCTGTCGGCCTTGTATGCCGGGGCGTATGTGGGGTCGCCCGGGTTCGCAAGGACATAGTGGCATGAATCAGTGCACATGCCGCAGTGTACACACGCTGCCAGGGAGCCGACTATCTGGCGGTTGAGTTTCTTGCCCATCCTGTCGATTACCTTTTGGGCCTTGAAAGACCTCTTTTTGTTTTCATCATTCATTAGAAACATAGTGTATCTCCTTTTCTATTTATTGTTTGTTTAACCACAGAGGTAGAGAATAAAATTAATCCGCAGATGTCGCAGATTGCACAGATTGGAAATACTCTTTTGTAAAAAATCTGCGAAAATCTGTGTAATCTGTGGACCATTTTTTCTAACTCCATATTCTGGGGTTTCATTTTTTTAATTACTTCCCAATGCAGGTTTACGCCTTAACGGGAACACGCCCCTGCGTCCGAGGGTCTTGCCGAGATAATGCCTTGTCATCGGGTAATAGAGATAGTGTGAAATTTTGCTGAACGGGACATACATCAGGAAAAAGGCGGTGACAAAGAAGTATGTCAATAGAATGCCTTCTCCCTGTGATGCGTCATTCGGCACCGAGTAGAATGCAAAGCCGAACCACGCCGTCAGGAGTATAAGTGAAAAATAATCATCAGGCGAGCTGATAGCGCGGACGTAAACGTTCGACACCCTGCGGATGATGCGCATTATTCCTACGACAAAGGCCGCTCCTATGCAGAATTGGAGAATGCTTTGCACTGTTGTGGATTTCAGCAGGCCCGGCGCGTACGGGATTATAAATGACAGGCCGATAGACGCGACAACCCCGAGGTGAAAAAGGACGAACTGGAGGTACATCAGCGGTTTGGTGCGCGTGCTCTCCATTACCCACGGCATAAGGACATTTGCAAGTGAATACCTGCTGCCCTTCTTCGGGTTTGTGTCACCCATGCCTGTTGCGGGCTGCCGCTCTTTACCCGCGGTCCATTTTAATAACCAGCGTACTCTCAGGAAATAAATTGTCGCCATAAAGACCAGCGCGATCTCCTGAAGTGTGTGTTCTGAAAAATGTAACAAGTTGCTCATGATAGTCTCCTTTCAACGTCACCCTGGACTTGTTTCAGGGTCTATATTGTTATCTTCAGATGCTGAAACAAGTTCAGCATGACAAACACGATAATCAATTGCTCAGTTTTTTAAGTTGTTCCTTCAGCGGTGTGTATTCCCTGTTGTCATTTGCGCATATGACGACTTCCTTGATCTCCGATCCGTTCTTTAAATATTCGGCGATGGTTTCGGTCGTGATCTTTGCGCTCTCATCCAGAGGCACTCCGTAGAAGCCGGAACCCATCGGCGGGAACGCGATCCTCTCAACGCCGTTTGATTCAGCGACCTTCAAGGCGTTGAGGATGGTGAGCTTCAACTTCTTCACTGTGTCCTGCTCCTGAAATTTAGGGCCTACCGCGTGAATGATCTTCTTCGCCTTCATTCCGCCGGCGGTTGTGATCACCGCGTCAGTGACATTTACCGGGCCGAGATTTTCGAGCTCCTTCCTTACTGTCGGGCCTCCCCTCAGGGCGATTGCATTTCCGAAACCCGAGCCGAGTTTCAGGTCATTGCGCGCGTAAAACACGAATGCGTCAATCTCCGTGTCGGTGATGTCGCACTGCTTCACGCTAAGCGTTTTGTTTTTGATCTGGACTTTGTCAGACATGATGCCTTCCTCCTTTTTATGGGTGAATATTTAATAGTGATGAATTAATAATTAAGGAACTATTGTTCACCCTTAATTGCTAATTCCTGATTGTTAATTCTCAATTCCTAATTTTCTTCGTATCCCTGAAATTTCCTTTGCCAAAAGAAACTGTCATTAGAGAAAGCAAAAGAAATGCCAGGCAGTGCAGCTTGGGTCTTATGTTGGAAAATCAGTGAGATAGAATAAGATTTAACTTTTTGCAGAGGTGTCAGGAAAGCAATAAATCTTTATCAGGATTTTAAGGGCAACAACTAACAGCGCATAATAAATAGTTTTTTTTGAAGCAATGATTATTGCAATGTGCAAGAAAACTTGCAGGAAGCCGTTTTAAAGCAGTGCAAGAGAGCAGAATAAATAATATATAATAAACACGGAGGCACTGAGAATAAATAGAAGATAAGAAGTTGTGATGCTTAGAAGTTAAGATAATTTTCTTGACTTCATGTCTTTTCTCCGTGCCTCCGTGTCTCTGTGGTTTTAATATATTTAACTCCCATGCTGAGAGGCGTCCTCATCAACTCTTTCAATCAGCGGTACGATCTTCGGGGCAAGAGCATTCATTACCTGCACGGGAAGTAAGCTCGTAAACTTGTAATCATCGGCCTCAGCTCCAGCCACGTACGCGGTTATCGTGCCGAAGAAGCGGTCGCCTAAAAAGAAAACAAAAACTGCTGTCCGGTTTATTGCCTGCGACTGTATGAGCCTGCCTCCCGGCCCGTAGATATCGCGCCGGTTATCACCAGTGCCTGTTTTCCCTCCAACCACTACCGGGGTCCCGTCTGAAAGAAGGAATGCTTTCTTCAGACGCTGGGCTGTTCCCTTTTGCACTACACCGGTGAGCGCATCCTTGACCACTGAAGCTACATCGGGAAGCATCATCTTCTCACCGGCTGTTACGTCAGGTTTTAAGATGGTCTCATAGGGAGTGTCCTTGGCAAAATGTAATTCCTGAATACGGATGGAGGGATACCATTCTCCGTTGTTGAGGACGATTCCTGTTAACTCCGCCAATGCGGAAGGACGGTCTGCCGAACTGCCGATGGCTGTAGCGTAGGAAGGCACAAGGGAGTCAAACGGGTATTTGAGGCGTTTCCATTCCTTGTGTATCTCAGAAAATGCCTCGACCTCAAGGAGTGTGCGTATCCTGATGTCCTGTTTGTTTTTGCTGTGCGTATTGAACAGCCAGTTGTAAACTTCCTGCCGTTCGTTTTCGCTGGCCTTTACTATTTCAGAAATGCCTGCCTCAGGATGATCGCGCAGGTATGCGACAGTCCAGAGTTCCAGCGGATGGACATGGGCGATGTAGCCCCTGTCAACAAGGGGGAAAGCCTCCTGTGAATACCCCTCGTAAAATTTCCTGAGCGAGCTGTCCGAAAGCGTTGAATTCGGGAGGCGCGAGTGTATGAAAGAAGAAAATTCTTCAAAGCCTGCCTCCGGTTTTACAGAGCGGAAAATTGTCGCGAGGCGCACAGGCGTGGGCCTTATGTTTTGAAGGAGTATCTCAAGCGCATCATCAAAACTCTTCCCGTGGTATTTGCGGTAAAAACCATAGAGGAACGTCCTGCCCTCTTTGTCCGCGAAACGCGACAGGTATTCCTGTCTCCTCGGGTCTTTCATGTCCGCCATAAGTTCCGTAATCCCGTGGCGCTGAAAAGTATAGTAGCGGACGATGTCGCGCATCATTCGTATGAATACAAGATTAACAGAGTTGTGAAAGGCCTCACGCACGGATATGACCCGGTGATCAAATTTATTGTCGTAATTGGCAAAAGTGTGCACGCCTCCACCGGTGAAGAAACGCTCAGCCGGGCTTGCCGAATAATTCCTTTCCATGGCGGCCTCAAGCATGGCGGGTAAATTTTTATCCGTAGAATTTAAAAGATACCCGACCGCCCACCTGCTCAACTGATCTGTCCCTTCAACAGGGACTGCCCTTAATTGTTCACTTGAAAAGCCTGCGTAGTGGCCGTGAAGCTCCGCAATGATATTAAGATAGGAAACAAGGGTGCGCAGTTTGGCTGAAGAGCCCAATTCGAGTTTGACTCCCTCGTTGATATTTAGAGGCTGGTCGAAGTTGTCCGCCTGTATACGCAGCAGATTGGCTCCGGGCGCGCGTTCGTAGAGAGTAAAACTATATATGACATTAGGCGAGCTTCCATCTTTCAGAAGGTGAGAGCCGTACAGGCCCGCAGACCTGGCGAAGTCAGGTTC
Organism: Nitrospirota bacterium; assembly: GCA_016214845.1. NCBI lineage: Bacteria > Pseudomonadati > Nitrospirota > Nitrospirota bacterium. The sequence continues at coordinate 38,305 of JACRMS010000002.1, forward strand.
GCCAAGTTGTTGCAGGACCCCGGTCACATCCTCCTGAACGTCATGGTCGAGAGTGCTCTTTACAGTGAGGTCGAGGAGATCGAGGTCGTAGAGCTGCGGAACCGCAAGAAGAGAGAGAAGGCGCGGACGTATGGCATTGGCGGCCTTGCGCTCCACGTAGGGCGCTTTCCTCTTCACCGGCATATGCTTCTGCACGTTCAACTTCGCCTGAAGCGCTGCGTCGCGCTCTTCCGGCGAGATGATCCCGTTTTCTGCTAATACACGCAGGTAACCGTCGGTCTTTGATTCAAGCGCTTCCTGATTTTCAAGCAGATAAAAAGAAGGCCTGCGCTGGGCGAGAAAAAGGCTGACCGCCTGCTTGTAGGCTGAGGCCCACTCAGTAATTTCAGGTCCGGTGTTTTTGTTTTTCCCGCCGGTGAGACAGCGGTTGGCATTATCGAAATCCGCGCCGTACCACGCGTATAAACCATCGCCGAGGCCGTTGACCTGGCCATATCCGGGAGCTGCCCCAAGCGGGATGGAATTAATATAGTCCAGGACGATCTGGTTCCGGCTGTCAAGGGTCTTTTCCCCGTTAAGATAAGCCCGAAGCGCGGCTGATTTCATCTGCCTGTACTTCTCATGGATCGAAGATGTCATTCCCTCCGCGGAGTGGCGGTATTTCTCCATCTGGGTAGCAAGGGTGCTCCCTCCGGGCGACCTCTCGTCCCTGTCAACCAGATGCCGTCCTTTAAGGATAACGGCTTTGGCAAGACGGTCCCACTCCACAGCAGGGTTAAGGTACGGGAGACGTTCATTAAGCAATTCCTTGTTTTCAATAAAGAGCAGGGTCCTGGTAATTACTTCAGGTACTGCGTTGAAATCACTGTACACCCTTTCAGGATAAGAAGCGGAAAAGAGAGGCTTGTCGTCCCGGCCCAAAATCAGGAGCCCTGCCTGGGTCTTTTCATGGTATGCGGTAAAATAGCCTTTGTCTGTAAATTCGCGAAGCCGCGGTGAAATCCGCGCCTGTGCATCGACTGAAAATCCTTTGGCGGTCAGCCTGTCAACAAAAGCGGGAAGATGCGTATACCCCAATCTTTCATCGTAAGGCCCCGTCTTTGGAAAGCGGATGGAGGAACTTGGGCCGGGCTCCACCCAGAACTTCATGTCTTTCGCTACCCTGCTCAGGAAGTAAGCCTCAAACCTGGAGGTCCTCAATTCGTAGGCGATAAAAATAACGGACAGCACCAGTATTATCAGCACCCAGCCTGAGAAGAGCCATTTGTCCCGGCTGCGATGCTTTGCCCGGTTATTAGAATGAAAAAGCAACTTGATCTTTTCTACGGGAACCAATAGTCTTTCCATATACTGCCGGCGCCTTCTTCTGTCCGGCATATTCATTATAAAATAACTCTGCAATAAAAAGGCCCCTTCCTTTCAACACTCCAAAAAGAAGGAACCCCATAATTAAAACTACACAATAACCTGCGCTGAGTCAAGCGGGAGATTTTGCATTCGCGCCGCGGGTCTATAAAACATGTATATAAAATATGTGTTAGCTAAAGTTCAAAAGTGCACACTTTAAGAATTAAAAGTGCACACCTTCAAGGTCCTTGTTTTTGACGTTCTGAACGTCGAGCAAATTTCCGTTGCACCAGAATCTGACCTCAGACAATGTATTATTCAGTGGATAA
>JACRMS010000003.1 GCA_016214845.1 Nitrospirota bacterium
TCTTGTAGCTCCTGTACTTCATAACTTCCCTCCTTTTGAATTATTTTCGTGACAAACAACCATGGGGAAGTTTATAATTACTCACTTAGCAATTTCCCGGTCCTTTTTACTTTTCCTGCTGCGTAGTATAGATATCGTTATGTGTTGGAAAGAGATAGCATGACAAGAATTCAGATAGCTTCATTATCACTCAAATTGATAGGAATAATGTGAGGAGAGGAAATGGAAGAACTAAGTGTTGTTTCAGGACTTATCTTGGTTGTAGCCTCTATAATCGCTAATGCATACTGGCAAGATACTGTAAGATGGGACAGCGAAAGGAGGATTGCATCAAGAGCAAAGAAGCCAATACACACCAGCTACGCAAAAAAATGTAAGAGAAACGCAACATTGCTTTTTCGATTTTCTGTTTTTCTGGGGTTATGTTCTATATTGCCAATATTTTTATATCTGATTGATTACACTGTAGCAGCTTTGTATATTTTGGGACTTGCAATTTCAGCTGTAACACTAGCATTAGCATACTTTACCGTCACTCCGAAGTATTTGGTTCCTACAGGATATCCAGAAGACTTTGATGATATTGAAAAATAGAATGAGCTTTTGAAAGAAAGAGAAAATATAAGAACAGAAAAACTATTTTTCATCTTAATAAATAAGCAGCACATAACAACCAGATGCACGTGAACGAGTACCACAGGACACTTTTTCAGATGAGCGACGGTTTAAGATTTCCAAATCGTCCTCATGCTCTTTAACGTCTTACGGTGGTACTCGTCAGTGATCAGGGCGTTGAGGCTGTAGAAAAAGGCCTCTCTGAAAACTTGCGAGAGGTTGAGCAAAAAAACGGATGCTCAGAATGCGCTGTATTGAATGATCTCGATCGAGGCAAGGGTTTATGATTCCCAAAATCAAATTGATTTTTCGAACTATATTCTTTAAGAATATCGGACGGTATATAGCAAGAACATTTAACACTTATAAGGCCTCCGGTTGTCAAGGGGCAAAGATCACCCGTCACGGATTTTGAAAAAATCCGTCATGTGAGCGATACAAAAAACATACTCTGACTTAATTTCAAATCAGCGGCATCCAGTTCTACAGGCATGATCCCCAAGGAAGGAACAGGGTCAAGTCTTGCATTCGGGGTTTACGTAAAGAGCGGATATTATTTCGGCACTTCCTGATATTCAGAATTATTGTTCCCCTTGAGAGCTTGTCTGCTTTTCCTGTTTTTTCTTTCAGGGTAACCCTGCCTGCCCCCAGGCGGCGGGTCTATTACTGGCAGTTTTAACTTCATTCCCTCTTTTAATTTATTGTCATTATTAAGGTCGTTAAAATAAGCGACGAGAAAGTCCTTGTCAGGATCGTTATAGATTTCTTTTGCAATGCCTTTCAAGGTGTCGCCTTCTTTGGTTTCGTAAGCTATATAATCCTGGTCGTTCAATTTAGTTTTCAGGTAATGCAATGCCTGCTCATTGTCAGGGTCAAAGTAGAGGGTAAGTATAAACTCATTTCTCGCTTCGTAAAACAAACCCTGCTTAAAATAATCCAGGCCCTTTCGCAAATGTCTTTGTGTCTCGATCCTGGTCCTTGCCTCAAGCACGTTTACCAACTCAGAGGCCTCGGGGTCGCCGGGGATGAAGCTCTGCACGATCTTCCAGTTGAAGAGCGCCCCACGCAGGTCTCCTCTCTCCTCTGCTTCAACAGCCTTCAAGCGATATTTTTCCGGGAATGCATCAAACGGGTCTCTGCTCTCCCTCGTGACAGGCTCTTGCCGGACTGAAGGCCTCGGAGCGCAGTTGAAAAGAGAGACCGCTGAGAAAACAATGAGACATGAGATAATAAAATGTTTCATATCTAATTCAAATCATTATTGCTGAACGTGATAAGGTTCCTTTCAAATTCTTTCAGGCTGAAGCTGCCGTAGACCATTGAACGTTTGATCCTGTAATTATCTATAAAGAACGGATTGCCTCCCCGGTATACTGTAAATGCCCCTCTGTAACCGAGTTTTTTCAGGAGCGCCACTGTCAGGGAATTGGTTTCGCCGTAGGGATAGGCCAGGTACCTGACCTCCTTATTCAAGCGCTTCCTGATGATGGCCGCGGATTCGGTCAATTCCTCTTTGAGAGACTCAAAATATTCCCTGAAGGATTCCTGTTCATCCCTCATGTTGAGGTTGCGGTGCGTCTTTGTGTGGCACTGTATATCAATGCCGTTTCCTTCCATCGCGGAGACAAGCTTCCAGTCCAGGGCGTTACTGCCCTGCGTAATGAAATCCGTGTACACAAATAACGTGGCAGGGTATCCGTACTTTTTCAATATCGGGAACGCTATATCATAAGTGGAGCGCCAGCCGTCATCAATTGTAATGACCACTGATTTATCCGGGACCTGTTTTCTGAAATTCAGGAAATCAAAAAGCTCGTCCGCTGAGATCACCTTGTAGCCGTTCTTTTTCAGGAAAGCCATTTGCTCTTCAAAGTCCCTTTCGCTGACGGTCAGGGTGTCTGATCTGTATTTTGAGAACTTGTGATAAGAGAGCACGGGCACTGTCTGATGACCTTTAACGGACAACCCGCCTTTCCTGTAATCATAGAGAGGGACGATCAATTCCTGTCCCGGACCAAGGGTGGTGACATCGTTGAACCCGGCAATAAACCAGTCCAGGGACGGATCGTTCAGGTACTTCCCCGCAAGGGACGCAAAGGTATCGCCGGGCTGGGCAATGACAGCGATAAAGTCGGGAAACACCCGCGCGTAAGACCGCTCTTCCGGCTGCAAATGGATCTGAGGGGCTGTAAAAGTAGATGGGGTTTTTCTGGTCGAGGCACAGCCGGCGAACAGGACCAGCATCAACAGTATCAGTGATAAATAAAATAATCCTTCAGAGCAGGCTTTCCCTATGGATCTTTTGAACATGGTTTCTGAGACACTATTTCTTCGGATATTTTTTGGGGCCAAAGAGCGGCGGCTCTTCCTCCACCGGTGGAGGCGGCGGCGGTGGAGTGGGTTTTGGCGGCGCCTTCTCTATGACTGCTTTTGGATAAAAGCTGTCAACAAATTCCTTCGGCATGGGGTCGCGCGTTTTCATCATGTCCTCAGGTACGTTGATATTCATGCCTGGATGGATACGGCTGGGATTGATGTCAGGATTTGCATCTGCCAATGCCTTCCAGTTCTGTATATCGCCGGTGTACCAGCCCGCGATTATCGAGACTGTCTCTCCGGGCCATTTTACAGTATGAACAAAATAACTGACTGGAGGTTCAGTCTGGGCCGGGGCAGTTTCAGGTGTGGTTACAACAGGCTGTTCAGGCACGGTTTCATCAGGTTTCTGCTCCTGCTTCGCGCAGCTTATAAGCGCTATTGTTATTAGGAAGATAATGAACAATCTTATTTGCTTTGCCAAAACGCTTTTCATTTTTTGTAACCCGCCTTCCTCACTTAACCGTGATGCGTAATCCGTAATGCGTTATGAGTCATCTTTTCTCCCATTACGCTTTACGCATCACGCGTTACGATTTAATAATCCGGGATCAGGATTTTCTTTTCAGTTTTTGAAGATATTCAATAGCCAACTGGTTCCCCGGATTTACCTTGACAGCCCGTTCGATGCTTTCTATGCATTGCTGTCTCTTGCCCTGCTTCTCCTGCATTATCCCGAGATTGAAGAGCGCCTCATCAAGATATGACGGCGATAATCCTACCACCTTTTCATACATCTCCTCGGCCTTCGGGTAGTTTTTATTTATAGCATAAATATAACCGAGATTAAAATACGCGTCTGAAAATTTCGGGTCAAGCTGCGCCGCTTTATTAAAGGCATCAATTGCCTTTGGATTGTCTTTCAATTTCATGTGGACCATGCCGAGATGGAAATGCGCCTGAACATTTGAGGGATCCGCCTTTACAGCCTCAAGCAGCAAAGGCATTGCCTTATGCGGCTGTGTCTCCATCAGACCCGCTGCCTGGTCCTGCAAGGCCCTGGCCTTTGCCTTCGGGTCTTCAGCGGGCTCCTGTTTCTTTACCTGCTCCGGCGCAACTGTTTTTTCAGGGACACGCGTCTCAGCCTGCTGTGAAACCGGGGGTGTCTGGACATCTTTCCCTTTCGGCAAAAGGAAAAATATGAGGCCAATTACAATTACTGCCGCGATCGCGATATACGCAACGGGCAATTTTCTCTTCTCTCTCTGGACCACTTCTTTCTTCGGCTGAACAATTATCTTTTCCTCAGGCTTTTCAGCAGGCTTCATCTGAGGCTGTGCCGGGGGTTTTACCTCGGCCATTACCGTATGGCCGGCACCGGCCTCTTCTCCAATGTGGATCTCGCCTGTATCTCTGAAGGCCTGCAGCTCGGATGACATGTCCTCCGTAAAAAGCTCTTTCATGTAATGGGCGAGGCCGCTGACGGTAGGCTTCAGGGAGAGGTCGATCATGCAGCCTTTGAGATCGGGGTTTCCTTCGCAGATCTTTGTGTTGTATTCAAGTTTCTCCGGCCCGAATATGCACGCCTCGATGTCGTCCAGCATCTCCCCGCAGGACTGGTAGCGGTCCTCAGGCTCTTTTGCAAGGGAGCGTTTGAGAATTTTATAAAGCATCTGAGGCAGCCCGCTGACAACATTTTCCGCAGGCTCAAATTCGGCATCGCGGACCTTGGCGAGTATATGAAGGGTATCGCCCTGGAACATCCTGTTGCCGGTGACCAGTTCATAAAGGAGTATGCCCGTGGCGAATATGTCCGAGCGGTGGTCAATGTGTTTGCCCGACGCCTGTTCTGGCGACATATAAGCTACCTTGCCCTTGATCATGCCCACCTGGGTCATGGAGCTCTGTGTGGCTGCCTTGGCAATTCCGAAATCAACTATCTTTACCTCGCCTTCATAAGTGACGATGACATTCTGGGGACTGATGTCCCTGTGAATAATGTTAAGCGGCCTTCCCTGCAGGTCCTTCAGCTTGTGGGCGTAATCAAGGCCCGCGCAGACACGTGACATAATGTAGAGGCTGTGCTCAAGGCTGAACTGCGTATTTCTGTCTTTGGCGCGGTTGGCGATCATGCGCAGGTCTTTGCCTAACAGATATTCCATCGCAATATAGTAAGTCCCTTCCAAATTGCCGAAGTCGTAGATCTGGACTATGTTCTGGTGGTGGAGCGAAGCGGCAAGTTTTGCCTCGTCGATAAAAGAAGTGACCAGCTCTTTTTCAACGGTCAAATGGGGGAGGATCTGCTTGATGGCGACCATCTTCTCAAAGCCTTCAGCGCCCATTATCTTGGCTTTGAAAACCTGCGCCATACCGCCTGTGGCGAGCTTTTCCACAAGGAGGTATTTCCCGAACTTTACGGGCTTGTCTGCGGACATGTGAGTAAATTTCTCCTCTGTTTGGGAGGTTATCTGTTAAAAAACAATTAAGGCCGTTGTCTAATTATAAAGCAATTTGGTTTTATTGTCAGCGTTAATTCGTGTCTTTTGCAGATACCGTTATTTTGTCACCCTGAACTCGTTTCAGGGTCTCATAACATATCGCGACACCCTTAGATTCTGAAACAAGTTCAGAATGACAGTTGCAAGGTCTTTCAATTTCATATCTCCCTCGTTGCCGGTATTCTTATGATCACCGGGAACGCTGAATATGCCGACGGGTCGAAAAGCATTTTGCCGCCGTGGTCTGTAATTATCTTGTGTGCGATATTGAGAAACAGGCTGCGGCTCCACATCTTTCCCTGCAGCTCCGGATCAAATAGCTCACACGAACATTGGTCAATGGAAGATTCTCCGAAAACGATCTCAAGTCCATTCCCGTTGTCCTTAATTGATATCCCGAAATCCGACCCCTGAGGAAGGGCAAAGATTATTTCCTTAAACACCATTGAGACCGCCTTCCTCATGAGTTCACTATCAACCGGGACCATAAGACGCGCTGCGCTGACAGAAAGAGAAGGACGGAGCCCTTTCTGCCGCCATTCTTCATCATGCCTCTGTATCTCCTCCTGAAGCAGGGTGTCGATCCTGTGCAATTTGATCTGTGGCAGCGGGATCTTAGCGAAATTATCAACTTCCCTGAGGACCATTTCCACTCTTTCGACAGAGGCAGTGATGGCAGAGAGCGAATCATTTTTTAACGCCTCGGGTTCCGGCTTTGCCATCTTCCTTGCCAGGCCCCCGATCACCATCAGAGGGTTTCTTATCTCATGGGCCATGGCCTGTGCGAGCCGGACATAAGCAGCCGTCCTTTCCGCATCGATCAGCCTCGCCTCTGTTTTCTTCAATATCACCATGGCATTTTCATAGTGCTTTTTTAATTCAGACCAGAGGCGGGCGTTCTCGATAAGGGGCGCAAGGAGGGAAGAAATGCCTCTTAAAAATTCCAGGTCCTCCCGGTTATACGCCCCGGGGACGTCCCGGTCAAGATAGATCAGGCCATGAATACGGTTGTGAAAAATAAGCGGGACGCATATCGCGCACCTGATCCTCAGCGCCATGATGCTTTCCTGTTCCTTGAATGAATAATCACTGAGCGCGTCCTCAAGAAGAAGGGACTCACCGTTCTGAAAGATCCTGTTGATAATGCTGCTGCTGAGAGGCACGGACCCGGTAGGGGAGTCAATGAAAATCGGTTTCAGGGCGCCGTCCTCCCCAAACAGCGCGAGATAGCCGCGGTCCTGCTTGAAGATCTCCTTCAGCCTTGAAAATGTTTTTTCACCAAGTACCGTTATTTCCTGGTTCCCGGCCAGCTCTGTTGCAAGTTCATATATCGTATTCAGCCGCCGGTGGTCCGCAAGGTGCAATTCCTTTTCCCTGCCCAGAGAATGCAGGACCATCTGCTCCGGGACCTCCTCTTTAATTTGTGAGAGAACGAGTTTTGTCTTCCCGAGTTGAATGGAATCCCCTTGAGTCAGCGGGGTCTTGTCCCTGATCCTGATATTATTTACGAATACGCCGTTTGCGCTTTTTAGGTCTTCAATGTAAATATGATTGTCCGTCTCTGACACAAGCGCATGCCTGTGCGACATGGTCTGGTCTTCAAAAGTAAGCCCGGTATCTTTCCCCCTGCCGATAACGCACGGCAGGGTAATATCATAATTGCTGCCATTGCCGGTGTCCTGAAGAACAATATTCCTGCTCATTGCACCGCCTGCAAATTAAAAGAAAGGGGATACTCCATTGTCTCTTCCAGTGAGAACTCTCTCTCCACATCCCGGTATCCGGCAAGAGTCAGCCTGACGCGGTGTTCTCCTGTAGAAAGCATGAGAGTAAGCGGCGTCTTGCCTCTGAAGTTTTCATCAATGTAGACACTCGCTCCCTGAGGAGTTGTGATAAGAGTGAGGGGCGCGAGTTTTTGCGCAGGTTTCGATCCCTTTGGAACAGGCGTTTTCCGGTTAACGCTTTTCTGTTCAGGCTTCGGTATCTCAGGGACTTTCATTTCAGGCGGAGTAACCGGGGCGGCCTGCTTCGTTTCAGGTGTTGAAGTTGAAGGGACCGGTTCCGGTCCAGGCATCGGGGTAGAGGCGATACTTTTTTTCGGCTGCGCATTTTGCTGATCAACTGACGGCCGTTGAAGAGATGTATTCGTGTGCTGATAAAAGTAATAGACCCCTCCCGCAAGGATTGCTACTGCTAATGTCACAGCAAAGGGAATGACGTAGCTCCGGCTTTTCCCGCCTGCCGGAGTTTTTATAACAGCCGCCAAACCAAGTTCATAAAGGCATGTCTTCAGGGCTTCCGAAATTTCACTGCCGGACTGAAAGCGTTTTTCAGGCTCTTTCTGAAGCGCCTTCATTATCAGGCTGGAGAGATGATTCGGGACATGGGCTGACAGGGTGGAAGGAACAGGCGGGGTGACCCGTGTAATTTCGTTAAAGACGCTCGCAAGGGTTTTCCCTTCCCCTCCGAAGGGCCTTCTGCCTGTGACCATTTCATAAAGGATGACTCCGAGAGAAAAAATATCGGAACGCCCGTCAACCGGTTGACCAAGTATCTGCTCCGGCGACATATATGCGGGAGTGCCCATTATCTCCCCTGCCTGCGTCTGCAATGTCGTGGTGGAATCTTCGATATGTGCGATGCCGAAGTCAGTGATCTTGATCCGGCCGTCCGGCGTGACGATAATATTGCTCGGCTTGATGTCCCGGTGAATGACACCTTTCTGGTGCGCGTAATTGAGGGTCTCGGCAATTTGTATCCCGAATGTCATTGCCTCTTTAATATCAAAGCGGCTTTCCCTGAGCACATCTGAAAGCGATCTGCCCTCAAGGAATTCCATCGCGATATAGATAGTCCCCTGCTCCTCCCCCATATCATAAATTGTAACGATGTTGGGATGAGAGAGGCGGCCGATGACCTTCGCCTCTTTCAGGAACCTCCTGACGAATGTCTCGGTCGAGGTGCGGTCCTGCCGCAGGATCTTAACGGCCACGAGGCGGTCGATCTGCGGGTCGCGGGCCTGATATACAACTCCCATGGAGCCTGAGCCCACTTCCCTGATTATCTGGTATCTGCCGTAATTCACTCTACGCACTGGCTGAACTTAAACTCAACGCGGCGGTCGATCTCATCTGTAATGTCATCCGCTCCCGTGCCGACAATGTTCTCGTGGAAACCGCGCCCGATTGTTTCAGATTTGTTTACGATCTCCGGGGCATAGGAAGACATATGTTTCTGGATCCACGAAGACCGCTGCAGTGACAGGTTGTCATTGTAGGCTTCCTTCCCGGTCCTGCTGCTGTGGCCGATGATCTTGATCCTGCATTCAGGCACTGACACCACGAGTTTCGCGATCTGTTTCATGTAGATATTGTAGAGATTGGCCTTGCTTTCAAGTGGCACCATGGAATTAGGGGCGAAAGTTATCTTACTGGCTATCTGGCTGGTTTCGGAAATGCTGGCCCTTATAAGTTTTGCGTAGACGGTCTCAGCGTCATCCCACTGGCTCTGCTTAAGAAGGTTGGTGAACTGTCCGTTCAGCACTTCAAGCTGCAGTCCGGTCTGGCTGCGTGAAGCCTCCGAATAATAGGAAAGGGATTTCCTGTACTCTTTCTGTTCATACAGCATGTCGCCCTTGACCGTCATGGATTTTACCAGCAGTCTCTCATGATAACCTTTTTCAACTGTTTCGTCGGGCATCTTTTTTACCGATGAAGCGTACTGTTCGTAATTTTTCCCTTTCAAAAAGACCGGGCTGTCTTTGTAGATGTCCATCGGCGTTGTATCGAACCTGCTGACCCGGACTGACGCTGACGCAAGCACCTTTCCGGTAGACTTTTCGAACACTGTGCCGTACACCTTGTAGGCATTCTCCTGTGACCCTTGTTTCTCCTCGATGGTGACCATGCCGTTGAGCACGTATTCGGACACTTCGAGGTTGTCCGGTTCCATTTCGCCTGTTATCTCGAAGCGCGTCTTTAACTCCTGCGAAATGATCCCGGCTATCCTGACATTTGCCTTCACGGGATATCCTGATTCCACATCGATAAAGGGGTCTATCGCGATCTTCTTCAGCTTTTTATTCTTTGTCACGGGATCGATAACAGCCTTATGCAGCAGATTTCCGATGCTGGATTTTTCAAGCTGTTCGCCGAGATTGCCGGCCAATGCCTTTATCCCCTCCTCAAATTCCATGGTGCGGTTCGGAACGGGGGCGGTATGAGCGCAGGAAATTATAAAAAACGCTGCCAGGACCGAAAGAAAGATTTTCAGGTTTATAAAAGATTTTGACATGGCCCATTCCCTCCTAAAAAAGTTTTTCTTTAAAAAGTTCTATGAGATATTCTTCCTTGCGACAGTATGCCTCTATAAATTTAACACACGCCTTTATTTTTTAACAAAAAGTAAATTCTAACGGCACGCTGTAATATTCCCGCCCGGATTTTTATGCTATTATATCATTGAACTGCGACATAGGGCTTAAAAGAAATATACACAGTAAAGAAATTTGTTTTTCGATACCTTAACGGAGGCAGACAATGCGTTTGCTTTTTACCGGCCACAACAATCACAGAGTTGAGAACGTTCCCTTAGAAACCCTCGGCAGACGCTGTGAGCGTCATGGAGGCACGGGATGTTTCAAACACAACGGACAGTGGAGCGAAGAGGACAACGTGCTGAGGGTGACATTTTCCCCGGTCATCTACATAAACAGCGGGCTTGATGAAACTGCCGCGGCGGACGCGCTGAGTCATGAGCAGAGGCACCTCAGAGACTTCCAGACACTGGTCAGGCAGCTTCAAAGAGACATCAGACGGGTGATCGCCCAGCGACGTTATTCCTACGAGTATATGAGAGACCGCTGGGCGTGGTTTCTGTATGACATCTGCTCGGCTTCAAGGACATACCATCAGAGTCTCGGGGCGATGGTCGAGATCTGCAGCGAGCCCGGACCGCCGAGACCGTGATTATCAGATACTGAACTCTACCTGTTTTATCTCCAAAGCGCTTAAATCTTTTATGGGACATATCCCTCGCCAGACCTGAAAGAAGCGTTTTTCATCCGGGATCAGGCAAAGCGTATCGAGGTTCATCGCAATCTGTTCTTCCCACGTTTTTGTTTCCGGCCAGTCTCTTTTAATTACCTTTGACACGGGACGGATCCCCGGTAATTTAAATTTGATCTCCCCGTCCGGGGTAAAGTTTAAAAGCACGACATCCTCATCGCCTTTTAAATAACCATTAACCTGTAAATCTGGATGCGCGGCATTATAGAAATCAAACCTGAAATCCTCCGGCGGAGAAGGGCAGCGGTCTTTCTGCCACTTTTCATTGTAAGAGCCGAGGTATTTTATGCGCGGCAGCCACGTCTTCCCGTAAAACCCGAACCCGGCAGGTTTAGGGTGGTCATAGTAATTAGTAATCACGTTCTTCGGGTCTTCAATATTCGGCAGCGGTGTCCCGTCAATCGTCTTCAGTATTTTTTCCGGTTTCCTGTCGAGGTACCCCTTCCCTGCAGGATTCTCCTCGCATCTGCCGCCGGATGTCTTGTCCATCCCGCCGAAGGCCTTTTCATACACAATGTCCATTTCAGTAACGGGATGGGCAAACGACATCGATACGGATGAGGACAGGAATTTTTTTGTGTAACTCCACGCCCTGTCGCCGAAGATACGGATTGATTTGCTCAGGGCCCCGACTCTAAGTCCTGCATCGAATGACTGCGCATGACGTCCTCCGGGCGCGTACGCCTTGCCTATCAAAACAATATCAGAGCGGGGCTTGAAAGGCGCGGTGTCCGCCTCATACTTAACGCCGCCGCCTTTTTCACTGCCGTATAATTCGTCCGCAAAGGAAACAGGGATTTGCTCATCCGCCAGCCGGGCCGTGCTGTTTTGTGTTATCGTGAAGGTGGCCTTAACGATAAGGGTAAGGATTGCCTGACCGTCCGGACGGATAAAAGGTAAAGCTTCAACCTGGTATTTTGTATGGTTAATGATTTTCATATGTTTAGTTGATCTGTTTTCCCGCCTTCTAAACTTCCCATCTTGTTCTGTGGCTTATTTATTCTTACACCAGGCAAGTTCCCGGCGCTCCATTGCCGACTCCTCCGACGACCGGACCGACCGGCACAAACGGCGGAGCGAAAGTAGGAATGGGCCCTGTGCCGAGCACGTTCTGCACAAGTGTGCTTGCCTTGAATATTTGAAACACCGTATTGAATGCGTTGGATATTGCGTCAAACAGGTCGGAGTGATGAAGCGCAGACGCCTCTCCCAAATTTGCGACCATCATATTTTTCAGAGATGATGGCGACAAACCGGATTCACCCGGCGATGAAAAGGCAATCAGCGGCAGCGGGATGTTCGGCATCGGCGGCGCCACAGGGCCGGGGAATGCGGCGAATGCGGGATACATGAGAGTCCCCACAAGTCCCATGTGCCAGGGCTGCCAGAGCGTGCCGAAGGCGGTCGCGATGGCGTTGGAGTATTTTATCTCCTGCGGGGTGCTCATCGGCGCGGTTGTAAGCATAAGCGGCGTAAGCGGGGGGCCGACAACGCTGCCGGGCTTCAACACACCAACCGGGCCGGTTATTATCACTCCTGTGACAGCGGTCATCTTCATCCACTGGTCTATGCCGCTGCATATCGCCCCGCATATCCCTTCTATATATTTCTCAAAGGCCTCCCCGATTGTCTTTGCAGCATCTACATGATATTTATTTAACGACTCTTCCCTGTACAGATTCATAGGCGAGTTGGGGGGCGTCGTCTTTTCTTCCTGCTTGAAGGCGTCAGGGTATTGGACCCCGGGTTTGGACCAGTCCACCGGCAGTTTGATGCCTTTGGAGAGGAAGTTCATTTTGGCAAGCTGGGTGAGCAGGTTTTTTTGCGGTGCAGGCATTTTTTATTTATCCCCCGACGATCACGTCAGGGCTGCCTTCTATAAGGTAGCCCATTCCTCCGCAGTGCTCGTCCTTGTCGTCCTTGCGGTGGGCGGCCTTGCCGTTGATAAACACGGTGCCGCTGCCGGTCTTGGCCGTCCACATGTTCGGGCCGCAGCACGCCGCATGGATCCCCTTGTCGTCCACGCGCAGAGCCGATTTGAAGTTCACAAACACGTCGGGCGAACCCATTATAGCCGGGCCGACTGCGACATGCGGACACGCCGGACATCCGTGCGAGTCCGCGTCTACCTTTGATTTATCTCCGAGTCTTCCCTGTGGCGGCATAGTCTAATTTTCGTGAACAGAACAAATTTTTACTAATCATGCGTTCACTGCACTTTCAATTTTGACGGAATGGATATTATATTTCCTCTGAGTACGTTGGCCGAAGAGGAGATTGTTTCAAAAATTATTTTTACGGCATACTCTCCGGGTTCCCAATCCATGGGAATATTAAATTCATATGAAACGGACTGCGCAGGTTTTAATACAAGCATTCCTCCTGCATCAGCTTCTTTTGGAACATCCGCCCTTACGAGATACTCAGGCATTATGGCCTGATGCTTGGAATGCTGCGGCCAGATGTCCGCTGGAGGCAGATCGGAGCGCACGCCCCAAATAGTAAACCCGCCCGCACTTGTCTTTGCAACTTTCAACGGGTCTATTATCTTGACCGGCTCACTGCCTTCCGATATTAAACGGACTGCTAATTTGACCTTCTCTGAACGCGCGACCAGGACATTCTCAAGACCGGCTTTCAGTTTAATTACCCTCAAGGGATGCTTGTGGACTTCCTTGCCAACTTCCTTGAGATGGTCGGCGACCTTACACATCGCAGGGGATGAAGAACTTGGCTCAATGGTCCTGCTTTCGGTTTTCCCTCCCTCTTCCAGGGTGACATGGACCATCGGAATAGTCGGCAAACCGGGTTCGGAATCCGGCATAGGCCTTTTGCTCAGAGTTGAGAACATGTTCTTTAGCTCCAGCGCCTTCTCACGCCCTATGTCAGCCTGGTATATGCCGATGGCCTCGGCCTCCGGCTCTTCCACATTGCTTTCAATGGTCAGCACCGCGCGCCCGGTTTGATCTATCCGCAGAAGATAACGCAGCCCGCCTTCGTCAAGCGGGTAAGATACAGATATAGAGAAAGCTTCATCCTTCATACATTGACCTCCGTAAATGCCTGTCAAAAACAGGCAAAGGAAAATAGTTATTATCGCAATAAATTTTTTCACGTATGACTTATCAGATTAAAGGTTTCGCCGGACTGGCCTGTAAACCATGTGCGGAATTCCTCAAAATAATAATCAGGCACCCCTGTGCCGCTTCCCATGATATTGCCTGGCGCGCTGGACACCCACGGGGCATTGCCGGTCGCGCCTTCGGTATACTCGTCATAGAACCCCATAAGGTGGCCTACTTCATGCGCCCATGACTTTCCCGGCCTTGATTCTATCCTGTACCAGTTGCTCGAATCGGCCCGTCCTGACTGCGGCCATAAATTCACTTCATGGACCATGGTGCCTGAGGCGTCAACAAGCTCCAGCCGGACCTCTGTTTCAAACTTGCAGCAAAGATTGTTACGGCTGCAGTTGCAGCCATTCCCCCTCTGGCAGGCCTGCCTGTGCAGATCAAGCTTGTTCCTGTAAATTACCTCAACCGCATTTTTGATACTCTGCTTGGCATCGGCCGGCACAGGCCCGCCTGCAGGCGTAGCGTTACAACGGGTGTAATAATCTCCGTATGATTCTTTTTTCCCTTTTTCCGGACGCGGCTGGGTGCGGTTAATGAGATGCACCTTGACTGTCAGAGTAAGCTTGCGGTTTGTAAATTCGATAAGCACCTTTTCATCCCAGCCGAACCTTGGACTCGAAGAGCCGGGGGGGCTTACAACGTGACCGCTTAATGATGCCTGAGCAACGTCTGGATAACGGTGAAACGAAAGTTGAGGGGCCTGGGAATCCGCCTGCACTCCTGCCGCGGCAACCGTGAATTTGGCATCCGCTCCGTTCCAGTGATCAGAAGGTTTCTTGCTTACCCATGTCCCGTCAACTGAGGCTGCTGCCGTGTTACTGTTGGCGGTTGTTATAGAGCTGCTGTCGGAAGTCTTTTTAACTGTGAAGACAGCCGCTGTATTTGCGGGGATATTTTGCGTGTCCGCCAGCATCTGCGCATTATCGCCGCACTTCACCGTTGCCGTCGCCCATCTGGCATTAATAATTTTGGGTGACGCGCATGGCGCAGTTGTTCCCCCGACGCTTTTTCCGGCCATATCTACTCCTTCAATTTAGTTTTTATGTAATCGTCAAGACGGACAATTTTTTCAGGGCCGTCAATGTCCTGTGAGCGAAGAATTTCTCCGGCCCATAAAGTTGCCGGATCTGTGTCAAAATCTGCGCCGTAAGACAGCATGTATTCGAGATAGAGAAGGACGTCCTCTTCAATCGTGACGTTGTACCTGGCCGCCTTTTCAATGCCGCTGTTGATCATTGATCGCAAATTACCATCCTGTATTTCTTTTGTCTGCTCAGGGAAGTTCGTTTTCAGATGTGCAAGCGATGTATCGACAAACTGTTCGACCATGTATTCGCTCAAGGCCTTCATTTGTGCTTTTCTGATGACAAACATAATTTCCGTCCTTACACTTTCACCACATTCTGCATTAACTGAAATTCATTGGCGCATCTGAATTCGATCAGGCTGCCGTCTTTCCCTTCGAAGCAGTAGCGGATTACCGGACCGAATATTGTTTCCAACTCCTTCGCATTGCACGTGGGAAGGTAAACCCTGAAAACCCTCGGATCGTAAAAGCGGAAGTAAAGGGGATTGCCGTCTTCGTCATAGACCGTGAGAAATTTTCTGAAATGCCTTTTGAGCTGGTCCGGCGAAGCGGATGATTCGAGAAAGATGCCCCAACTGTTTCCCCATCCGTTGTTCATAAGCCATTCAGTAAAAGTGTCATCCGGCTTAAGATGCAAGAGATAAGGCGCCACCTCGGCCAATTCAACAGCCTTTGTTCCATGATAAAGGCATCCGTCTTTAAAGCCTGCTTCCTGAATTTTTTTGTAGATCGACTCGTCCCTTGCAGCATCAAGTATTGCGTAAATATCCGGCGCGACCTGTCCTTCGACAGGATTAAACAGGTGATTGACGACTTTTTGTAGATTTTGTGTGTACGGCATTAATTATCTCTCATTCATTTTGAAGCCCCACGGGCTTCGTAGTTAATGCTTTCACGTGGCGCAGAACGGCGTACCGGACTTGGCTGCGCTTCTAAGAGTCTGGGCCTGTGCTGATTGCGTTTGTGGCTGTTCGCCCGGTTTTGCAGTGTCTGCTTCGTCCGGCAACTTCGGAGCCTGTGGGGAGCAACCCGACCCTGCGACCGGGGAGCCGCCACTGTTGAGATTTATCTTTGCCCCGGATATATCCACGCCCGAAGGGCCTACGGTTATGAAGCTGCCGCCTGCCTCGATAGTAAACTTCGCGCCTGCCTCAAGCACGATATTCATTCCGGCCTTCAGGTGTATCTCCTGTCCGGCATCGAGGGCGTACTTCAGATCGGCCTTCTCCTGTATATCCATCCCCGCCCTGACCGATATGGTCCCCTCTACTTTCTCGTTATGATCGCCTTTTACAGAAAGGTGCTTATGGGCTTCAACCAATTCGATTTGCTCGTTCTTCACCACTAAATGACGATTGAAGCCAATCCATTCGCGTGAATCATATTTGACGCGATTATGCTGGTCCCTTTCGGCATGTATGAATAATTGCTCTTTATACTTTTCATCCTCGAACCTGATCTCGTTAAATCCGCCACCGCCCTTTGATGAATTCGATTTAATCGTGCTCTTTGTCTTTTCGTCCGGCAGCTTGTATGGAGGATTGTTTGTGCCGTGATAAACACGGCCTGTGATAATCGGCCTGTCAGGGTCGCCTTCGAGGAAGTCTACAATTACTTCCTGGCCGATGCGCGGGATGAACATTGCTCCCCATCCTGTGCCGGCCCATACCTGGCTGACGCGGATCCAGCAGGAGCTGTTTTCATCATTTTTCCCCAGCCGGTCCCAGTGAAATTGCACCTTCACCCGGCCGTATTTGTCCGTGTAAATCTCTTCGCCGGAAGGTCCGACCACAATGGCGGTCTGCGAGCCATGGACAAAAGGCTTCGGCGAATGTCTTGGATGCCTGTACGGCACATCAAACGGAATGCAGGTAAAATTGTTTACGTAAGAAAGCCCTGATTCGGCGCCGGGGATATACTCCTGCCTTGCGTCGTGATGCAGGGCGGTCAAAACATATTCCTTGTTGTTCATGTCCGAACGGTAATAATCCTGAAGCTCAAAGCGGTAGCCGCTGGTAAAGGCCCTGCAACTGCTTGAGCCGTTAATTTTTAATATCCCGGCCTCTTCTTCCTCGATGCGGATTTTTGCAACGTTGTCGCCCTCATTCCTTTTCCCGTACTTCCCAGGATAATCGTATATCTCGCGTTCCCAGGGAAGATAGGACTGCCTGCTGGAAGTCTCCACTTTCAGGCTTGTGTTGGGTGTTTCAAAATTGAAGTCATTTAGCGTATATTTACCGGCCCTGATCTCCTGGGTCATATCAAGGACCGTGATCGTGTCCGCCTCAAGCAGGCCTCCTCCGCTTATCTGATAACGCGCTGTCTCCTGGTTCGGACAGGGTTGGTGCTCTTCAGGGGCGTCAGCTATGACAAGCGTATGCTTCCCCTGCTCGTGCTTGAAAAAATAATATATGCCTTCTTCCTCCATGAGCCTGGATATGAAGTTGAAATCCGTTTCGCGGTATTGCACGCAATATTCCCTCTTGGGATGATTGCCTTTTGTCATTGATTGAAAATCGAAAAAATTATTGTCCTGTATTATATTCGCCACTATGTCGGGGACGGTCAGGTTCTGGAATATCCTTGAATCCGCTGTCCTTGTCAGGAGCCAGAGCCACGGGACCAACTCGGCTGTGTAAGAAGAGAAGCGGGTGTCCCCGCCTGTATCGCCGCCTCCGCGTCCCTGAGAAAAGCGTGAGATAATGCCGTTGAAAAAACGTTTTTCTCCGTTTGCCAGCATAAATGAAACCGTAACATTTTGCCCGATGATGTCCTTGAAAGTTATGTTGTGATTTTCAGAATAGAAGCTTAGATGGAAATGGAAAAGGGATGAAATCTCTTCAGTTCCTGAGAAGTCCGTAAGCAGTAATACGTCCTTCCCCAGCGGGGTATCCACAGCGATAAGCCTGTTGTCCTGTGTAAAAGGCATATTGTTACCCCCTATGGTCTCAGTTACAGCGGACTTGCTTTATCTTCATAACCCAAATGACCCGATTGTCTCTTGCAATTCATTAAGGAGACTTTTCTCAGAATGTTTTAATTTTTAAAATTATAGCAGATTCTAAAATAAATGTTAGGGGAAAAATCACGCGGGAATTTTAATGGCGGCAGGAATTACTTCAAAAATTTGCAGGAGTCTTTTATGTCTTTTTCCTCTATCGGCCCATATACGGTCAGGGCAAAAGAGTTTTGGCCTGTAAGCCGGACTGCAAGGTCTTTCATATTCTCAAGGGTGACGGACTCAACTATCCTGATCACTTCTTCAGGCGGGAAGTACTTCCCATAATATATTTCCTGCTTGGCTATATTAGTCATTTTGTTGCTTGTAGATTCAAGGGCCAGGATGAGATTGCCTTTGAGCTGGGCCTTTGCCCGCTGCAATTCATCAGATGTAAGAGTGTTCGAGAGGTTCCCTATCTCATCTACGGTAATATTGATGACCTCGCTGATATGTTTCTTGTCGGTCCCGGCATAAACCGCCCATAGCCCGGTGTCCAGATACGACATGTGATAGGAATGTATTGAATACGTCAATCCCCTCTTCTCTCTTATGTTTTGGAAAAGCCTTGAACTGTATCCTGAGCCGAGGATGGTATTGAGCAAGTGCATCGTGTACCTGTCCTCGCTGCTGTAAGGCAGGCCTTTAACCCCAAGGCATAAATGTACTTCAGAAAGGTCTTTGGTCACTATATTTAAGCCACTCCTGAACCCGGGCACGGCTTCACTTTTCTTTTGGGAATTCCTTTGCAGCCTGCCGAGGGTACGGTTTATAGAGTCAATGAATTCCCCTTCCTGGAAATTACCGCTGCAGGCTACGATGACATTTCCAGAGCCGTAATATTCCCCCACGTGTTTTACAAGATCATCCCGCGTAAACGACGCGATAGTTTCGCTCGTGCCTAAAACAGGCTGTCCCAGTCCGTCTTCGCCCCACACATTTTTACTGAAGAGCTCGTGGATATAATCGGAAGGAGTGTCCTCGACCATTTTTATTTCTTCGTTTATGATGCCCTTTTCCTTCTCTAAATCTCCAGAGGGAAAGGTCGAATTAAGGAATATGTCTGTCAGGAGGTCCACGGCTTTTTCGATATATTCATCAAGGGACTTAACATAAAAAAGCGTGTACTCTGAGGATGTGAGCGCGTTCAATTCGCACCCGAGGGAATCGGTTTCCATTGCAATGCCCTCTGCGGTGCGCCTGTCAGTCCCCTTAAAAAACATGTGCTCGAGGAAATGCGAAATGCCGTTCTTCTCGCTGCTTTCATTTCGCGCCCCAACCTTTACCCATATGCCGATGCACAGGGAACGCGCCTCCGGCACGGTTTCCATTAAGACGGGAATACTGTTGTCGAGGAGAACTTTTTTGAACATTGTTGCTTATTGAAATTTATTTGGAATGCGAAGCCCGGTTACCCGAATTGTAAATTCCACTTGGGTATAGAGCCGTACGCCCCCCTTGAGCTCTTTACCATCTTGCGCTGCATATTAAGCCCCTGACTTTGTATCCGTCTGCCCTTGAATGGCCTCTTTTCTGCTTAGGCGTATCCTGCCCATCTTGTCTATTTCTATTACCTTGACAAGGACTTCCTCGCCTTCATTAAGGACGTCAGTGACTTTTGCAATTCTTTTGTCGGAGATCTGCGATATGTGAAGAAGCCCTTCTGTGCCCGGGAATATCTCTACAAAGGCGCCGAAGTCAACTATCCTCTTGACCTTGCCCATGTATAATTTCCCGACCTCGGCTTCTGCGACTATCCCTTTAATTATGTCAATTGCTTTTTGCGCGGAGGCCTCATCGCTTGACGCAATATTTATAGTGCCTGTATCATCAATATCTATCTTTACACCTGTCTGTTCAACAATGCCTCTAATTACCTTACCGCCGGTACCAATGACTTCTCTGATCTTGTCCGGTGTTATCTTCATTGTAAAGATCCTGGGGGCATGAGTTGCGAGATGATCTCTCGGAACTGAAAGGATCTCCTTCATCTTACCCAGGATATGAAGTCTTCCCTTTTTCGCCTGTTCAAGGGCATTTCCCATAATCTCTCTGCTTACGCCGCTTATCTTCACATCCATTTGAAAAGCAGTGATGCCTTCTTCTGTCCCGGTTACCTTAAAATCCATATCTCCCAGGTGGTCCTCAAGGCCAAGTATGTCCGTAAGGACAACTGTTTTTTCTCCCTCTTTTATAAGCCCCATCGCAATTCCGGCAACAGGCGCCTTTATGGGAACACCAGCATCCATAAGCGCAAGAGTGCCGCCGCAAACCGTAGCCATGGATGATGAACCGTTTGATTCGAGGATATCGGAGACTATTCTTATGGTATACGGGAAATCTGACTTTGCTGGAAGGATCTCCTTTAGCGCCCTTTCTGCAAGCATGCCATGTCCTATTTCCCTTCGACCCGCGGAGCGGAGGAACTTGACCTCTCCCACACTGAATGGCGGGAAATTATAGTGAAGCATAAATGCCTTCTTGGACTCTCCTTCAAGGGCGTCGATCCTCTGTTCGTCCTCTGCTGTGCCGAGAGTAACTACCGCAAGCGCCTGTGTCTCTCCCCTCACAAAAAGGGCTGACCCGTGTGCCCTTGGAAGAATACCGACATCAGCGCTTATCTTTCGCACCTCATCTGGCTTCCGGCCGTCAGCTCTGACCGCTTGATCGAGGATCATGTTCCTGACAAGGTCTTTTTCCAGTTTATTGAACAGAAATGTAATATCTTTTGAAATGTCCCCTTCACCGGTATTGAGTTGTGTTACAACATCTTTCAGGATATTATTGAGAGTGTCCTGCCTCAGCAATTTATCAGGAATAATGATGGCCTGTTTTATCTTGTCGAGTGAAATGGCTGAGACTGATCCCATTAGCTCTTCGTTTAATTGCGGAGGCGTAACAGTCCTTTTGGTCTTACCGATTAAAGAGACTAACTGTTTCTGGAGATTTACAACATTTTTTATTTCCTTATGCGCTATATCAAGGGCTTCAAGCAGTACGGATTCTGTAATCTCAAGCCCCCCGCCTTCAACCATCATTACTGCTTCTTCAGTGCCTGCCACAACAAGAGTAAAATCACATTCTTCAATCTCCTGAAGGTCAGGGTTAACAACAAACGAGTCCTTTAAAATACCCATTCTGACAGCGCCTACAGGGCCGTCGAAGGGTATGTCGGATATACAAAGAGCAGCAGACATGCCTATAATTCCCAGGATGTCCGATATGTTTTCATTGCCAAATGATAATACGGAAATTATACCCTGTGTCTCAGAATAAAAACCATCAGGGAAAAGAGGTCTGATAGGCCTGTCAATCAGGCGGGACGTAAGGACTTCTTTTTCACTCGGCCTGCCTTCTCTTTTAAAGAACCCACCGGGAATTTTACCGGCAGCATATGCCTTTTCCTGATAATCAACAGTTAGGGGGAAAAAGTCTACGTCTTCTCTTACTTCTTTTTTGGCAACGGCTGTTGCCAATATAACGGTATCGCCATATCTGGCAATTATTGAACCATCAGCCTGTTTAGCAAATCGTCCTGTTTCAAGATAGAGGGTTTTTCCTTTGACTTCAATCTCAACATGTGTCATTCAAATCACTTTCTCAGTCCGAGCTTCTTGATAAGCTTCTCGTATCTGTCTTTATCGGTTGTCTTTAGATAACCCAGGAGCCTGCGCCTTTGACCTACCAGTTTTAAAAGACCTCTCCTTGAGTGGTGGTCTTTTTTATGGGTTTGAAAATGCGTGGTCAGGCTGTTTAAACGCTCGCTTATCAGAGCTATCTGAACCTCAGGCGATCCTGTGTCTCCCTCATGCAACTTGAAACTTTCAATGATCGTTTCTTTCTGTTCTCTTTCTAAAGCCATAATGCCACCTTTCTTTTTTCTATTAAGGAAAAAAATTCTAACACAAACATAATCAGCAAGTAAACCCCGTGAGAAAAAATTATACTGCAACTATGGAGCAAACGTTACTTTCATCAGGGAAACGATCTCTTGTCACTGATAGAAAAATCACTTGCTTGCCATGAAATTAATTATACCAAAAACAATAAAGAAATTAATCGGCCTGACTTTAACTTTCATAAGTGGAAATAGCAGATTTTAGCCAAGTAGAGAGGGTTGAATAAGTGGGACTTGTTGAGTGTCAGGAATATAACACTATTCGTCATCAAAAAAACGGTTTCCACTACGACAACAATTACATGAATAAATTTGAATGAGAAACTTGAGTTAAATCTCCCAATATGTGTAAAATAACACAGTAGCTATTTTGGTTATATAAGGGTGATAAATAATAGAATAACAAAATTTTCTCATTAAAACCTTTATTTTTTTATGCTCTGAACTTATAATTTAGCTACCTCATGGAACTCATTAGAACTGGCACGCATATTGCAATATATTTGTGTGGAAGTATAAAGAAAAAAATTAATATTCTTCAACATAAAGGAAGGAGGCAAGGGCAATGAAAAAAACGTCTATCAACGTAAATAAAAAGGAGGCTATAAAAATGAGAAAAACACTCATAACAGTAGTTGTTGCGTTATTGTCAGTAATTCTGGTTTACGGCAATGTGAACGCTATTACAGGACAGTGTTCTAACTGTCATACAATGCATAACAGTCAGAACGGCAGCACCGTAGATGCCAGCGGACCAAGCCAGCGTCTACTAAATGCAAGTTGTATCGCATGCCATAAGGAAGACACTACAGGAGGAAAAACTAACAGCTTTGGAGCGCCTATTGTATGGCACACCACTGCTCCTACCGGTCAGGGGGCCAGTAAAACAAACGCAGGCGGTGACTTTTACTGGGTTGTAAACACAGGTGATTCATATGGCCATAATGTTGTGGGTGTAAAAGCATCAGATGCAACTATCACTCCTGCGGATACTCCTCCGGGATGGGATCAAACTGCTACTACAGCGGTAACATTTGATAGTAAAACACTTCAGGTAACAGGCGGCGCAGGATGGACCAGTCAGCTTACTTGCGCAGGAACATTCGGTTGTCACGGAACACGTAATGCTGTAGATTTCGGCGGAATACAGGGCGCTCATCACAATAACTTAAACGGCACAGCCACAAAGGCAGATGCTGTAAACACAACTACTGTGGGAAGCAGCTACAGGTTTTTGGCAGGTATCTACGGACTAGAAGATGCTAACTGGAACTGGGCTGAACTATCAACAACTCACAACGAATATTACGGTGCTAATTCAGCCTCAAATAGAAACTATAACGCTGTCTCAACTACTTACACCAATAAGAATACCATCAGCTTCCTTTGCGCTGAGTGCCACGGCCTTTTCCACAGCAAGATAGCTGATGATACTGCTTATGCATACGGTGACCCGTGGAGAAGACATCCTTCCGATATCGCTCTTCCAGCAAGCGGTGAATATGCAAAGTACAATACAGCAGACGGAGCAGCAATCGGGACCTACAATCTTGAAGCACCTGTTGCAAGAACAACTGTCCCTTCTGATTGCACAACTTGCTCTACAGTTACTGCGGGAACAGACGTTGTGATGTGCCTGTCATGCCACAGGGCACATGGCTCAAACCAGCCTGATTTGCTGAGATGGACTTACACCAGTATGGTTGCCGGCAGCACTAACACTGGCGGCTGTTTTGTTTGCCATACTGAAAAGAACGCAACAGGCACCAATCCATAAATACTAATTGAGGATAGTTGGGTATCATGCAAGATCATGATACCCAACCATCCCTTTGCAGGGGTGATTGAGGGTGAAACCGCAGTAAAACTAATATGAAATACAATCAACTTTTTAATCTCTTACTAATCCTTTCAATTTGTTTACTATCAATTTCGCCGCTTTCAGCCGCTATAACCGGCGACTGCTCAAATTGCCACACGATGCACGACAGTCAGAACGGCTCGGCAACGGCGACATTCGGCGCAGCCGGTCAGCCCTGGACCGGCACAGGTCCGTATCGAATGTTGACCAAGGGTGATTGCCTTGGGTGCCACGGGATGGGGACCGCCAACAAGATAGAAACATTGGCCGGCAACAGCATTCCCCAGGTTTATCACACCGACGCCTCTGGAGATCTGGCAGGAGGCAATTTCGCATATCTAACCGGCGCTAAAGGCAGCGGCGCTTCCGATGCCAAGGGGCATAATGTTACAGATCTGGGTAACAGCGATGATACACTGACAGGACCACCAGGCTATCACGGTACTCCTACTGATTTTGGGACAACACTCAACTGCTCCGGAGCAAGAGGGTGCCACGGCACCCGTTCAGGCAATTCATCGGCTTCTATAAAAGGGGCACATCATAAGAACGTAGACGGCCAATGCGATACCGCCGATCAGATATATAACAGTTACAGATTCCTGAATGGGGTAAAAGGTTTTGAAAATATGGGGTCATACAAATGGCAAAACAAGGATGCAAGCAATCATAACGAATACTACGGGGCAATCACTCCCATGACATATGACGGCACCTGTACCATCTGCCATATCGCGCCTATCCCGACAGGCGGGATAAAACCCTCCAGTAACACCATTAGCGCTTTCTGCGGCACATGCCACAGGGCGTTTCATGTTATCAACCAGCTCGATGTGACACAGGGCATAGGCGATGATACAACTTCGCCGTTCCTTCGGCATCCAACCGATATAGTGATACCAAACAGCGGTGAATATGCTAATTACAATCAGGGAAATTTAAATCAATACAGCGTAGAGGCGCCTGTTGCAAGAACAACAGTTTCAAGCAGTATAAGCAGTACTGTAACTCCAGGCGCTGATGCTGTTATGTGCCTTTCCTGCCATGTGGCCCATGCCTCCAATTATGCTGATATGCTGAGATGGGATTACAGCGCTATGATTGCCGGAGGCGGAACTAATGGAACAGGATGTTTCACCTGCCACACGTCAAAAGATGACGGGTCATAAGCGGTCCTTACTATCCTAAACAAATCATCTTAGCCCACGAATTATCTTGAGTAAATCTTTGACTACTTTATTCGTGGCTTAAGTTTATGACGCCGGAAAATTTAAATTAAACTCATAATGCTATAAGTGCGTTGAATTACGGAGCAATATATTGCTATTATTTATGGCCTAATCTAAAATAACCATATTTTTTCTTTGCGTTTCCAAAAGTCATTGCTTTATTTAGACTCAAAATGAAAAATTCATGTCTTAATGAAATACATGGACTGAAGTCAATAGCTAAAAGTCAGAAGCTTGGGACAGGACTTATTTTATTGTGTTTTCTATTTGTTGTTACCGGTCCTCTTTACGCCCAGCAGACCGGCACCGCTATTACTTACTACGACAGCATAACTTATGATGATGAAGACGGCAGCCTGTCATTTCCATCCGCAGTATTTATAGATCCGGTCATGAATGAAATTTATGTAATTGACGGTAAGAGCAGGGTCAATATTTATACATCCGATTTATTCCCCCTTTACTCAATCGGTAAAAACAACGGGATCCAATCGCCGCAGGGATTGACCGTCGACTCAGCGGGATATCTTTACGTTGGACAAACCGCGTCGCTTGATAATCCAAGGAACAGGATCTCTGTTTTTAATGCATGCCTTCACTGGGACAGAGATATTTATTTTGAAGGCTTCGACGGGGCGGATTCATTTGTGCCATACCGCATGGCTGTCGATAAAAAGGGGGTCCTCTACGTGTCCGGCAGCTACTCCCCGGGCGTTCTGGTCATGGACGGCAAAGGGAAATTCCTCGATATAATTTCTGTGGAAGAGGAAGGAAGGAAGGTCAAAATAAACAACGCCGTCCTGGACAACTCCGGGAAACTTTATCTTGTCAGCGAGGAAGAAGGGCGCGTATATGTATATGATGCAAACAATAAAAAAATGCTCTTTAAGTTTGGTGAGAAGGGGGGGAGTTCAGGCAAACTGAGCCGCCCCAGGGCAGTAGCCGTAGACAACCGGAACGGCAGGATCTTTGTGGTGGATTATATGCGCCATACTGTTTCCGTCTACAACAGCGAAGGGACATATATTTTCGAGTTCGGCGGACTGGGCTGGGACGAAGGCTGGTTTCAATTTCCAACGGACATCGCCATTGACAAAGACGGCAAGTTGGCCGTTGCGGATTTATTTAACAACAGGATACAGGTGTTCAATGCGTGGTAGAAAAATACGTCGAACAGAAGTCAAGAAGATAAGAAGCTCGGAAGATGAGAAAAAGGCAACTTCTCAACTTCTCAACTTCTCAACTTCTTCCTTCATTTTTTTTCTTGCCCTCACTGTTTTGTTCCTCCACGGCTGTTCGGCAATCGAAGCGCAAAGGGCCCCTTCCGATCAATCTAAAGGCCAGGTCACACTTTTTCTGAACGGCCCAGACAAGGTGTCCCAAAATATCACATTTGAATTGTCAGCCGTAAATATAGTTTCAGAAGAAGGCGTATCAAGAGAGCTCACGAGTGCGCCTTTAAATATTAACTCTGTAGATATCATCGGCCGGCAGGTTGTTCTTGGAGAGACTTCTCTGCCTGAGGGAAGGTACAAAAAGCTCCGGCTCGTTATAAAAGAGGCGACGATCAAAAGTAAAGAGCGGCCCGCGCGCCTGGCCTTGCCGCCTGAAGGCGTTGAACTCGCGATAAATATTAGTGTAAAAAGAAAGCAAAGCACAACTTTATTCATTAACTGGAACCCGGACGCTTCCGTTGCCGACGCCTTCCTCTTCAAACCCGCTGTGACCGTCAAGGAACAGGTACCTGAATTAAGCACATCGCTTATTTATGTAACTAACGAAGATTCAGACAGCGTGTCTGTTATCAACAGGCAAACCGAGGAGGTTGTGGCAACGATAACGGTAGGGAGAAAGCCGAGGGGGGTCGCGGCTGTCATGGGCCGGGACCGTCTGAAGGTCTATGTTGCCAACTCAGGCTCAAACAGCATATCCGTGATTGACCCGACTACGAACAAAGTCGAAAAGGAGCTCCCTATAAGGTTCGGCAAAGAGCCCGAAGGGATAGCGGTAACCAGCCTGCCTTCAGGGAAGGACCTGATTTTTGTTACAAATTACAATTCCAATTCCGTATCTATGATTGATCCGCTGGCCCTGCAGGAGATGGAAAAGATCGATGTGGGAAAAGGCCCCATCGCGGTGGCTGTTGATCCGCCGGTTGAGAACCTTCTGGGGACACGGTTTCTCAGCTTTGAGGAGGTCAATATAATAAAAGGTTTCCGGGAGAAGTTTTTTAACGTTTATGTTGTCAATAAAAATTCAAACAGCGTTTCCGTGATAATGATGGACTCGCTTACAAGCAAACCTAAAGATGTTATTACCGTCAACGTGGATTGGAACCCCGTTGCGCTTGCCGTTGATTATCAGAGAGGAAAGGTCTATGTCGCAAATTATAACTCAGACAAACTCTCCGTCATAGACATCCTGCAAATCATCAAAGGCAATACGACCACGGCGGTAAGCACTATTAATAATCTGGGCGCCTCCATAACAGGGGTAATACCCGAGCCGTCATTTGACAGAATTTATCTTTTAAAAGAAAGGCCCGGCGAGATAATGATCATAAAGCCCTTCACGGACAGCGCGGCCCAGACTGTAATGCCTCCTGTGATGGGAATTATTCCCGTAGGAAGCGCCCCTCGTTCTTTTATTCTGGACTCGGAACTCAGAAAAATATATGTGGTCAACAGAGGGTCTAACAATATTTCGATAATCGACAAGACTACAAGAAAGCAGGAGCGTATTATCCCCTCCGGTATGAAACCTTACGGGATAACGATGTTTCCCAAGTAGCTGGTAGCTGACAGCTATTAGCTTACAGCTTATAAATTATGAGGAATATAAAATGGAAGATCATAGCGCTGTCAGTAACAGTGATTCTGCTGTGCGGCACTCCCGCATTTACGCAGGGGCTGAGCGGATGGCTGAATATAATCAGTGACAACTCAAGCGGGTATCAGGACGGGAAAAGGACCTCGGATTCCAGCACATTAAATCAGAATTATTTTTTAAATTTTGAAAAACCGGTCACTCCAGTGCTTGTTTATCATATTTATCTGAGATCGAACCTGATTGATTCCCGCATCACAGACTCCGCAGGTGAAACGACAACCACTTACAGGAGGATGGTGGAGCCGACACTGGACCTCCTGCTGCAGAACCCCGTGTACGATCTTACCGCGGGATACCGCAGGCAGGAAGAGTGGACCACCGCGCACCTGCGGGATGAAAGCAGGGAGACCACAGAACTGTATTATTCACGTTTTAATTTAGTCCCCGCTTCACTCCCTTCCTTGTCTATCAACGTAGACAGGCTGAGGAATTTCGACTACCTCAGCGTCAGTAAAATTGACCGCACCAATGATGAATATGCCATAAGCTCAACGTATGAACTGCCTTCGCGCGATGTAAGGTTCAGATATGTTTTAAATTACTCACATAACATAGACAGGGACAAGGCAAGCATAATAGAGAAGACCGTAAATGATAATTTCAGCGGCAACTACAACATCGGCTACACGGGGGCGTTATTGAGGGACATGGCAAGCTACTCCCTGCTGTATCAGGGTAATTATTCAAGGAATAAAAGCCGTCAGACCTTTAAGCAGACCGGCACCGTAATAAGTAAGCGGACGTCGCTGGGCGGATGGCATAAACATGACGGCATAACGCAGGACCTCGGGACGTTAAACGCTAACGGCTTATTGGTCGATGAGGACTTTAACGCAAGCGCAGGCATTGATATCGGGGGCGCAAATCCTACCAACAAGCTGCACAATACCGGCATATCGGCGTCATCGCAAAAGACCGTGGACAGGTTATTTATATATGTATCGTCAAGTACAGACCCGACCGGAGACAGCCTGGACAACGCAGGCAACTGGAGCGTTTTCAGAAGCAACTTCAATCAGCAAGGGACATGGTCCGAAGTTACTGTTAAAGATGTAAAGGTGACTGCTTTTGACAGGCCCAATAATATATACATCTTCGAGATAGAATTTTTAGGGCCGCAGGGCGACTCATTTTATAAAGCTGTCAATAACGTGGCTTCCAATATCGGCAGTGTGCTTGTGACTGAAATAGAGGCGTACGGCACTGACGACATCGGATCAAAGACCTCTCTGGATGTGTTCACCAGCTTTGAGCAGGGCCTGAATTTTGACGCAAGCGCAAGGCCTTTCACACCATTGACCGTTTCCCTTAATTACTCACTGCACAGGTCGGACCAAAACCCCGTATCTCTTACAAATTCTCTCAGGGGAGTTTTTGAAAACATCTACAGCGATTCCCTGCCTGATAATAAAAGTAATTTCAGGAGCACTATCTCAAGAAACTACGGCATAGGGGCAACGTGGTTGACGCACCGGTATCTGACTACCATCGCGCGCTATCAAAAAAGCCAGAACTTTGATGACCGGGAAGAAACCGATACCGAATTTGACTCTTACAACATTTCTTTTAATTCAGTCCCCCTGCCGACCCTCGACACCACCCTGTCTTATACCAGGACCATAAGATATAACTTTGACAAAAAGGATTCCACGACCGACTCTTATCTGCTGAGCCTGGGTTCAAGGCTTTATAAAAACATAAATATGATTACCGATCTCGGGTATAATCAGACCGATACCATATCGACAAATACAACAACTTCCACTTACTCAATAAACGGCACTGTTGACGCGCGCGTCACACGGCAGGTGTCCAGCATCCTCAATTATAATTTAAGCAGGATAACTTCAGACGATAACACCACCGACTCAAAGAACGCCCTTATCATTGTTAACTACCAGCCCGGGCGGTCCATCAACATTTCCGGCAATGTAAACTATTTCGGCTCTGAAGAAAGCAAAACCACCTCGGAAGGACTTTCAGTGGATTGGCTGCCGCTTCCCGCGATCAGGTTGAATATGAACTACCTTCACAGCAATACCGACCCCAAGACATCAAAAACCGACAGTATCAACGGTTACGGCATCTGGTATATAACAAAGTTTGCCGATGTCCGTCTTTCGTCCGGTTACTCAAAAACCATTGAGGACATCAAAACGGAAAATTACAATTTCAACGCAAATTTAAATGTCAGATTCTGATATAATAAGCGGGGTTTTTTCGAGGTATTATAAATTGTTATGAACAGCTTAATAAGAAAAAAAGTATTCTCCGGCATGGTCATAAGCCTTTGCCTGATTTTCATGTCGGGATGCTCAGGCAGCATAAAGCATTATGTCAGGCCGAACACCGACGCCGCCAAAATTAAGAAGATCGCGGTGCTGCCGTTTGAGAATTTTACGCCTGATACATTCGCTGACAAGAAGGTCAGGAGCCTTGCAATTATAGACCTTCTGTCAAGGGGCCTTGATGTCATAGAACCCGGAGAGGTATTAAAGACCCTGCAGGAGATGAAGGTGAAATCCGCCCAATCCCTGACCCAGCAGGACATTATGAATATCGGCGAAACCCTCAATGTAGAATCCGTTATGACGGGGTCCGTTGAAGCGTTTGGCATAAGCAGGGGGATATCGGTTTCCTACCCCGAGGTCTCCGTCAATTTGATGCTGTTTGACGCAAAGACGGGGAAGGTCATCTGGTCGGTATGGCATACCGCGGGGGGCGCAAGCTTCTGGAGCAGGCACTTTGGGGCCGAGGGGGCCACGCTCGACGAAACTTCAAAAAAAGTAATAAAAGAAGCGATCGATACATTATTTTAAAAAAAGGAGACGCACCATGAATTCATTTATGAAAATTGTCCCGGTTTCTGCATTACTCATTTTTCTCTTTATTTCAGGGTGTGGCGGCAAAGCCCCGATCTATCACATACGTGAAGATATCGATTTCAGTTACTTTAAAAAGGTCGCTGTAATGCCCCTTGATAATCTGAGCAATGATAGAACAGCCGGAGAAGTTGTCAGGCAGGTGGTCATCAGTGAATTGCTTTCTTCCGGGCTTGTGGACGTTGTGGTCCCCGGGGAGGTAATGGCCGCGGTCAGCGAACTGGATATCAAGAACATATCATCCCTGAGTGAAAAACAGATAATGGCCCTCGGCAAGGCCCTGAAGGTTGAGGCGCTTATGATGGGCGCGGTCGAACAATACGGGGAGTCAAGGTCCGGGAATATTTCCGCCCCTGAAGTAACCATCACATTAATGATGGCGGATGCAGGCACAGGCAATATCATCTGGTCCATTACAACAACCCGCGGCGGCGCTGGTTTTATGGCGAGGCATTTCGGGGCCAGATCGGAGACCATGAGCGAAACTGTTCTGGCTGCCGTTAGAGAAGCTATCCGAACGCTTGCCAGATAAAAATACAAATGAAGAATAAAATCCTTATCCTTGTCCTTCTGCTCTTTGCCTTCTCGGCTTTCTCTTATCTTATTTACTTCAAGAAAGAAACCAAAGTTGCGCTGTCTCAGGAGGCTAAAACTGCGGTTTCGCCTTCAAAAGAAGAGGTAAAGAAGCCCGTAGAAAAACCGGCACAGTTAACTGAAGAAACGCTTTCGAAAAAAGTCGCAACACAAGCAAAGGCAACTCCGTCGGCAATAAAAGCTAAGAAGCCCGCGGAGAAAACAAAAATCCTGCTCGCAAAAAAAACTTACGGAAAGATCAAAAAAGGGACACGTGTTAGGCATATAACGAAAAAAGCAGGGAAGCGTTTAAAGAAGCCTTCTCAGGAGATAGTCAAAGTGGCAAAGGCAGCTCCTCCAAAGACAGGCCCTAAGAAGCCTGTTGAGAAACCGAAGACTGTTGTAAAGCACCCTGAAGTCCCGGCGCAGGCGCCGATTGTTATCGCGAAAACTGAGACGACACCGCCGGTAGTAACACCTGCCCCGCTTCCTGCTGCAATACCGGAACAAAAGATTGAAAAGACGATCACGATTAAACCTGCCAAAGAAGAAGCTGACCGCGTTAAAAATTCCGGCCGGGGATTAAACACCCCGGCAGAACAACAGGGCATTATTTCTGACACGACGAAACAGCCGGTTGAGAAACTGAAACCAGCAGTCGCAGAAAAACCTTTACCGGAGATCAAAAAAGAATCTTCAAAACCTGCTGGAGAACCAGTAGAGGTCCCCCCTGTGCAAGTGTCTGAAGCAGTGCTTGCGCTTCCGGAAGCAGAGACGGTGCTGCCAGTAACTGAACCTTTGCGTCCCGCGGTAGCGCCTCAAAAAGTTGAACTTCTTAAAGAAGCCCCTGTGAAACCTGTTGAGACGCCAAAAACTGCGATTACCGCAAGACCTTCTCCTGAGATAAAAAAAGAGACTGTAGTTGTTCAACTCAAAGAAGAACCGAAGAAGCCCGTTGAGAAGGAACCCCAAAAAGAAATAACTGCCGCATTGCCGAAAGCAGACAACAAAAAACCTGCTGAACCAGTTGTGGTCCCCTCCGTGCAAGTACCTCAAACAGCGCTTGCGCTTCCGAAAGCAGAGACGGTGCTGCCGGTAATACCGCCAACACCTTTAATCCCGGCGGCAGCGCCGGTTGTAATTTCTCAGAAGGAAGGCCGGAAGCTTTCGCCTGAGGAAAAAGCATACGCCGGGACCAAAAAAAAAATAGCCCTCCTGCCGTTTGAAAATTTCACTGACAGCAAGGACGCCTTGAGCCAGGTAACTCCGCTGCTGAAGTCGCGGCTGGAAAAGAAAGGCTTGGGGATTGTTGATGAAGACAACCTTAACAAATTATTATGCAATGAAAGGGTAAGGGCCACGGGGCATATTTCAAGAGAGCTGGCGCAGAAAATAGAAAAGGAATTGTCGGCAAACGCGATAATGGCGGGCGCGATTATTTCATACTCCTCCGGCGAAAACCCGCAGATCAGCCTTTTGGCAAGACTGATTGACCCCTTCACCGGGCTTATAATCTGGGCAAATTATGCATCTGTCACCGGTGACGATTTCACTACCATCCTCGGGCTCGGCAGGATAAGCAGCATTGAGGACCTTACTTCAAGGGCTGTTGATATCCTGCTTACCTCTTTTAATACCTCTCCGCCTCAAAAAGACCCGGAGTCCCTGTACAGGATTGCGGTGATGCCGTTTCAAAACAAAAGCAAATACAAAAGCGCAGGTGTTATTGCCACGTATATGTTCCTGGTGGAGCTTTTCAAGAATGAGATATTCGAGCCGGTGGAATACGGTGATGTCAAAAAGATAGTCGTGGAATTGAAAATAAGGGACAAGAGCGAGATTGATTACAAGACCATGGAGGCCTTGTCAAAACGGTCCGGCGCGGGGGGGATTCTGCTTGGCACGGTGGAGCAGTTCAGCGAAAGCACAGACGCGTCCTCCCCTCCGAAAGTGACCATGACTGCCAGGCTTTTGGACGCACGGAAGAATAAAATTCTGTGGTATAATACCCAGCAATCAAACGGTGAGAATGATATAATCGCCTTTGAGTGGGCAGAAAAGAAACCGGTCGACAGGGTGGCTTACAAGGCGGTTTCGGAGCTGGTAAAAAAAATGAGGACAGCTAAATGGCAATAAGACAGACCTCATTCAACAGTCGTCAGTCCCTCGAAAAGACCTCAGAAGACAGAAGTCAGAAGACAGATAGCTGCACATATTTTCCCCTCTGTTATCTGTCTTCTATTATCTGTCTTCTGTTATCTGTCTTCTGTCTTCTGTCATTATGGAGCTGCGCCTCCGCCCCGAAAAAAGAAAAAACAGCGGATGTACTGGCAATTGTGGAGGGCGAGCCGATCACTGAAGGAGACCTTGAATATTCGCTTGAGATAGCCCACCGGAGAGAAGACCTCTCTTCCGCTAAAGGGATCGATATTTCTCAATATATGCAGAAGCTTGTAGACGACAGGTTGATTGCAATTGAGGCGAAGCGCGCGGGGGTGGAAAAATACCCGGAGGTGCAGAATAAAATCGAGGCATATATTCTGAGGGAATCGGTTGTAAAGCTTTATAACGAAGAAATAGAAAAAAAGATAAACGTTAGCGAGGCGGACATAGTTGATTACTACAAAAAGAACAACGAAGAGTTCTCCCTCGGCATAATAGAGCTCAGCTCTGAAAAGGACGCGCAGGACATTATGGAAAAACTGAAAAAGGGTGAAGATTTCAAAAAGCTTGCTGCGGAGAATTCCACCCATGTTTCAAAGAAAGACGGCGGAGAAATAACGCTCCAGCGAAGGTCCATGGGGTCATTCTTTGAAGAGGCCGCCTCAGGCCTTAAGCCCGGAGACTTAAGCGGCATCAAACAAAGCGGAGACAAATACTACATCGTAAAATTAATAAACCGGCAGGAGGCCCCTGAGGAAGGACTTGAAAAGGTCAGGGGGAGCATCGCCGCCCAGCTTAAATCACAGAAGGCAAAAGACAGGAGCAATGAATATCTTAGAGACCTGCGCGAAAAGATAAAGCCGAGGATCAACAATGAACTGCTTTCTTCCATTAATTTAAAAGGCGGAAACGAGGAAAGGGAGAAATGGGCCGGGGATGAAAGGCCCCTGGTCGAGATCGACAGCACGACCCTCAAGGTAAAGGACTTTGTGGCAATGCTTTCATCAAGCGACGAGAACATTAAAGAGCCTGTCCTTAACCGCTGGATCGACCGGAAACTGGTGGATGTTGAGGCCCTGGCCCGGCATTACGAATTAAATTCAGACCTGAAGGACATGCTTCAGCGTTACAAAAACCAGATACTCAAAGATGCCTTCACAAATAAAATGCTCGTGCCGCAAATAAAGATCTCGGACCAGGAGATGACCGCATACTACTCAGCCCATAAAGAAGACTTTGCAAACCCGCTCAGATATAAGCTGCAGCAGATTACCGTTAAAACAAGAGAAGAAGCTGAGGACATTTTAAAAAGTCTGAAAAACGGAGCTGATTTTTCATGGCTGGCAAAGACTAAATCAATAGGTCCGAATGCATCAACCGGCGGGACAACGGACTGGCTTGTTAAAGAGCAGTTGCCTGCTGAGATAAAAAGCATCATTGACACTCTGAATCCGGGAGACATCGGCCCGGTCGTTGAGGCGGATTCTAATTTTGAGATATTCAGATTGCAGGAAAAGACCCCGAAAGAGTTTATAGAGTTCAACAATGTAAAACCTGTCATCCAGAGAAAAGTTTTCATGGAAAAGTTCAAAAAGCTTTATGATGAATATCTGGCCAAACTGAAGAAAGACGCCCAGATAACAATAAATGAAGCTGCTGTGGAGTCGTTTAAAAAAATGTTCGGCAAATAACACACTATGATTTAATGTTTTATCGGCAAAGCTAAAAAATGGACCTCCTACATAATCAAAGGCAGAAGGCAGAAGGCAGAAGGCAGAAAAACAAAAACTTCATCCTTCATCCTTCATCCCTCATTCTTGTACTTTTATTTGCCGCCCTTGTCACATGCGCTCCTGAACAGAAGGTAAAAAAGGGCTTCGCCCCGAAACCGTGTATGGATTGTCACCAGGAAAAACAGGCTGACTTCACCAAGAAGTTCGTGCACGCCCCGATGGCAGGCAATGATTGTGAAGCCTGTCATCTGCGTCACGGCAAACTCGCTGTCAAGTCTTTTGTGGAAAGGGAGGAAGACAAGCTTTGCTACATTTGCCATAAACAGATGGCGGCTGATATGGAAAAGGCGGCCAATGTCCACACAGTCCTGAAGCAGGGCAAATGCATACCGTGTCATAATCCTCACGCGTCAGACAATAAATCCCTCCAGGTAAAAACAGGAAGCGAGCAATGCTTTGCATGCCACGATAAAAGTTCTTTTATGCGCGCCACGCGTCACAAACCCCTTGATGACGGCTGCCTTAACTGCCACAGCGCACATGCCTCTCCGTATAAATATAATCTCGTTAAGGAAGAGGGCGAGCTTTGCCGCTCCTGCCATGATTATAAAGCCCCCTCCTTTGCATCCGCGCATAAGGACTATCCTGTGGAACAGTCAAAATGCTCAGGCTGTCATGCCGCTCACAGCTCTACAAATGACAAATTGCTGAGGGAATCTGTTCATGAGCCGTTAGCACTCGGACAGTGCTCCTCCTGCCACAAACCGGCAACCGGTCCGGACGCGTTGAAGACAATCGCATCGGACGGTAAGCTCTGTTATACCTGCCACGCAAAGGAAGAGAAGAAATACAGCGCGGCTTACAGGCATCCGCTGACGGACCAGGGAAAGTGTCTGACCTGCCATGACCCTCATGCAACTGATTATCCAAAGATCACACTTATGAAAAATAAAGAGCTTTGCACAAACTGCCACAAAGATAAACCGAAGATCGACGTAAGTTATTTACATAAGCCGATAAAGGAACAGGGCTGCATTGCCTGTCACAATCCGCACGCCTCCGCAAACCGCTTTTATCTGATCGCATCTGAGAAACAGATATGCTTTTCCTGTCACCCGCAGGTCGAGAAGGATCTGCAAGACCCCTACAAGCATGAGCCGTTTTCCAAAGTTGAATGCGCAAAGTGTCACGATTCACACGGCTCCAATAACTTTGTTATGTCTAAAATACCATTGACTGAATTATGTTATACGTGCCATGACAAGAACAAGTACCTCAAGGCCTACGTTCATACGCCTGTAGCAAAAAGACAATGCGGCGCCTGCCATAAGGCCCATACCTCGCCTTACGCGGGACTGCTGAATACTCCCTACGAACAACTGTGTACAACATGTCACAACAATATGTATGCAGACATTAAACCGGAAGGCACACACCCGTTGTTCAGGGACAAAAATTGCAAGGCCTGCCACGCCCCTCACGCGAGTGATTTCATCGCGTCAACCGTAAAACCTGAAAAAGAACTCTGCTACGAATGTCACAAAAGCCTGGAGTCAAAAGTACAAGCCGGCACCCACAAACATCTCCCGGTGGAAGAGGGCAAGTGCACATCATGCCACAGCCCCCACGGGACAAAGCTCAGGTTCCAGCTCCTTGACCGGACAAACGAACTTTGCCTCTCATGCCACGAGAGAATAGTCACTACAAAAATAAGGAAGGGACATATATCAATGGAAGGCGGGGATTGTTTGAGCTGTCATACTTCTCACTATTCTGAAATAAAAAGTCTGCTCAGCGGAAAAGACCCCGCGCTGTGCACCAAGTGTCACACAGTTGATACGGAAAGGCTGTTGAAGGCGCACAGACAACCCGTAAATAAAATCGATCACTGTACAACCTGTCATCTGCCCCATGTGACGGAAAAACCCGGGCTGCTTAAAAATATCATGCATACACCTTTTACCGAGGGGCGCTGCGAGGCATGTCATGAATAAGAGCAGAAGTCAGAAGTCAGAAGTCAGAAGTCAGAAAAATGCAAAGCAAGTCTTTTATTCCACTATCCTGACCATCTGTTTTATGCTTATTTGGTTTTCAGCAGTCAATGTGGGAGAGGTTAATGCTGAAGC
The DNA here is from genome assembly GCA_016214845.1 of Nitrospirota bacterium. Taxonomy (NCBI): domain Bacteria; kingdom Pseudomonadati; phylum Nitrospirota; species Nitrospirota bacterium. The sequence goes on from JACRMS010000003.1 coordinate 37,069, forward strand.
AAGATTAAAATCAAAGATACCGGACCTGTGTTACGACTGTCATAAAGAGCTGAAGAAGAACCTGTCGGCAAAGTATGTGCACTTTCTTTTTAAAGACGGGAAATGCATTACCTGTCACAATTCTCACGTAAGCACTATCAAGGGATTGATGAATGACGACATAAATTCCATTTGCCTGAGCTGCCATGAGAACCTCAGGAACCTTATCCGCAAAGGCATTGTGCACCCCGCGCTCAAGGAAAGCTCATGCACCGGGTGCCATAACGCGCACAGCAGCGAATACAACCATATTTTGATCGGAGAGGAAAAAACGCTTTGTAAAAATTGCCATGAGAAACTGAAGGAGCAATTTGAAAAACCCCATGCCTGTCTTCCGTTCAAGGACGGGAAATGCTCCGAGTGTCATAATTCTCACGCGTCAACTGAAGAGGGCCTGCTGCTTTCTTCATCAAACAAGCTGTGTCAGAAATGCCATCAGCCGCGCTGCAAGGCGGGTGAGGTTTCCATATCGGCTATGGTTAAAGATTCGGATTGCACATCATGCCACACAGGGCACAGCTCAAGGACCAAGGGGCTTCTCGGCCCTTACGGCCATACTGATTTCTTAATCAGGAATTGCGAAAAGTGCCATAATCCAATTACTGCAAACGCTAAGATCACCAGCCGGCTGGAAGGCCAGGCGCTTTGTTTCAGCTGCCACAAAAAAGAAGCTTCAAAATATAAATATATCGACAATGACGTTCATGTAAAAAACGTTAAGAATCCCTGCAATATTTGCCATGACTATCACGGGTCAAGAAAGAAAAACCTTACAAAAAACGAAAAGAAAATTTGTAACGGTTGTCATGAAGGCACGGAGAAAAGGACTGCATCCATGGAGAAGGCTTTAAAGACGGTGAGATGTGCGCCTGTTAGAGACAGGAAATGCTTTGAATGCCATATACCGATGCACTCCGACAGGCCGTTCAATTACATAGATGATGAAGACCTGATGTGCGCCAGGTGTCACGAATCTCAGCATAAGATCACCCATCCTATCGGCGCTACTGTGATAGACCCCCGCAATGGAAAGCCTGTTACCTGCACTTCGTGTCATAGTATGCATTCTGCCATGGCCGAGTTTCTGCTCACTGCCGACAGAAACAGGGCGCTTTGCATACAGTGTCATAAAATGTGACGGTTGTCAAAAGCTATAGACTATCTGCCCCATTTTCTTGACCGTATTCAAAAAATATTTGGCATAGTAATTGCAGAAATATGCAAAAATATGCAGATGATTTATTATATATAAAGGACTTTGTTGTAAGCTGATGAAATTAATAAAATACATATCTGTTTTATTTGCGGCCTTATCAGTCCCGCTTTTTGCGGGTGTGGCAATTTCCGCTATAAGCGGCAATTGCAGCACGTGCCATACAATGCACAACAGCCAGAACGGTTCGGCAATGGCAACGTACGGCACAGGGACCTGGCAAGGCACAGGTCCTTATGAAGCATTGACCCGCGGCGACTGCATCGGGTGCCATGCATCAGGAACAAGCAGCAACATTGACGCGGTAACAGGGGCGCCGCAGGTATATCACACAGGCGCCTCGGATGATCTGGCAGGCGGGAACTTTGCCTATATATTGGGGAACAAGGGCAGCGGGGCCGCTGATTACAAAGGGCATAATGTGGTTGAATTCGGCAACTTGGAGGACACACTGGCTGGCCCGCCCGGACATCATGATCCCATGAATATAGGAGTCAGCATCACGTGCTCGGGGATATTCGGCTGTCACGGCACACGTGCATCTTCTGTCCATTTTAAAGGCGCTCACCACAAAAATGTAGACGGCAGATGCGATACCGCAAGCGATGTTTACGACAGCTACCGCTTCCTTAGAGGTGTAAAGGGATATGAAAATAACGGCACGTATAAATGGCAAAACAAGGACGCGAACAATCACAACGAATACTACGGAGCAGCAACTCCCATGACTTACAGCAGCAACTGCAGTATCTGTCACACCCCGAACGGGATACAACCTACAAATAATACGATCAGCGGGTTCTGCGGCACCTGTCATAGAGAACTGCATGTGACTGACGGGATTGGCGGAGATACGAGCTCTCCTTTTACCAGGCACCCGACCGATGTGGTGCTGCCTAACAGCGGCGAATATGCAAGCTATACATCTTACAGTGTAGTAACCCCCGTTGCGAGAACAACGGTTGCCAGCTCTATCAGTAATACTGTAACTCCGGGCACTGACGTTGTCATGTGCTTGTCCTGTCATGCAGCACATGCCACGGATAATTACAAGATGTTAAGATGGAACTATAAAAGCGCGACACTTTCAACGGCCATATCCGGCTGTAATGTTTGTCACACAAGCAAGAATTAACTATGAACAAAAAGCCTGTCACAGAGAGAAAAGAACAAAGAACGATGCCGGGGTTTGAAAACTTGAAGATATGGAAAAAGTTTATAAGAGGTTCCCTGTGCTCTATGCCCTATGCTCTATGCCCTATGCTTTTTGCTCTTTGCTTCCTTCTGGCTGCCGAAGGTTTCGCCGGGACATACATCCAGACAAAGCACGGTACATCTGCCAACCGCTCTGTAGTCACCGCCGGCTATGCATACACTACACTGGGGCATTGCGGGCACTGCCATGAACAACACGCAAGCATCGACGGAACTGAACCGACCCTTCCTGCTTCTGAGGGGGCTTCATCGTATGCCTTGTTCATGTCTAACTATGGGGCCAGCAGAAACGAACTCTGCTTTGCCTGTCATGAGACATTTACCATATCAGGCATGACCCTCGGTTATGGAAGCTACGGTATCTATCAGGGGAAGACAAAATATAATGCCTCAATTCACTACTCAAGCGCCGGCATGAAATGGACACCCGATGCTTCGCCTCCGGGGCCCTCATATCCAAGCGGCGACGCGGGTAATTGTCATAACTGCCACGATCCTCATGGGTATAACGCCACCGCAGGCGGCGCTCCGTATGCGTCAATGCTCTTTGCTCTGGACTCGGCTACAGGAGATAGTCCCGCTTATGAAATGGGATGCGAGGCGTGTCATGACGGAACACAAGGCGGCGTGACAAAAGATGTAAAAGCACAGTTAAATAAAACCTACGCCCATCCAACGCATACTTATAATAACCGCCATACCCTGCCTGAAACCGGACAGCCCGGCGGAACAAGTTTCGGCCCGGCAGCAACCAACAGACATGCAGAATGCGTTGACTGCCACAACCCGCATACAGTAGTCAGCGGAACAACGCATACGGAAGCCACATCGGGCAACGCGGTGTCTGATGTATTAAAATACGTTTGGGGCGTTGAGCCGACATGGACCGCGATCTGGACCCAGCCGACATCATTCACAGTCAGGAAACCGCCAACATATAATGACGGCAGCCAGTATGAATACCAGATATGTTTCAAATGCCATTCCTATTACGGACTCGGCACATTAACAAACGGGGTCTCAACGATCACCGGCCCATCCGGCACCGCGATTACAGACCAGGCGTGGGAGTTCAATCCAAACAACAAATCCGCCCATCCTGTGGCTGTAACATTAAATAACCAGACAGGTTCGGATGCAACAAAGGCACTGGCATCTTCACAAATGTCTTCTCCATGGACAAGCGTTGGAATACAAACCATGTACTGCTCCGACTGTCACGGGGCAGACAACGAAAGCTCGGCTGCAAATGGCCCGCACGGCTCAGCCAGAAAATTCATGCTCAAAGGCACCGGACAATATTGGCCGTACAAATCTGACGGGACTACGATGTGGAGGTTAAATACAACAGACGGCGCTGACTCAAACCTATTCTGCAAGAACTGTCATCCTGTTTATTCAGGAGGCACCTGGAAAAATAATGTCCATAGCAATGGCAATCATAACAGCGGCAGCCTGACGATAAACGGACAAGCAGGAACAGGTACGCCTTGTGTATCCTGCCACCTGGTGGTTTCTCACGGAGGCAAACACTCAAGGCTGATAGCTTACGGATATCAGGCAGCGTCGCCGGATGTATCTCCCTATATAATCAACGCGAATACTGCGCTGCTGAGAGGATTCAGAAAAGCGGCAACAACCAGCTATACGGAAACATATTGCTATTCTACGTACAGCGCGTGTAACAACCATACTTCTTCGACCTGCGGCAGCAGCTGCGACCCTTAAATCAAATCAGAATTTGTCCTTGTGACACGCCACGCAGATTTGTAAATTCCTCCCGGCAAGACGAAGCCTGTACTTCTCGCTGGCCCCCTGTGCGCTCGGTTTTTCTCCGGGGATGATCCCTTTTTCATGGGGATTGTGGCAGGTAGGGCAGGTGATTTTCCCTTCATAATTCAACGGCAGAATTATCCCGTATTTCTTTTCCGACTCCTTCATGGTCATCAGCGTCTTGTCGGATGGTTTGCGCAGGTGGTTGGCATTTATGGGATGAAGCTGGCTTTGTTTATAGTGGCATCTGAAACACAGCACCTCAAGGTCCCCTATGAGCTTGACTTCCTGGAAGGTCGCGCGTTTTTCATCAGGTTTTTCAGTATGGCAGTATAAGCATTTATCAATAATAATGGCCCCTGCCTCATTTATCTGATTATGCGGGTCCAGCATCGTGTATTTTTTCTCGTCATGGCACCTGAAACAGAGCATGGTGCGGCTTACATAAGGGGCGCCCCTTAAAAACCTTTTGTTTAATGACAGGGCGCGGGGATTAAGCTGGCATTGCAGATACATGTCATGGCATGTAGGGCAGGACACCTTGCCGCCCGGCAGCGGGAAGTCTTTCGGGATCTTGGCCTTTTTTTCTTCCGAGGGGACTACTTCTACTGGATGAATGTATGTGCCGGTTGTGTACCCGTGACATTTGCACAGCTGCGTGTAATCTCCGCCGAATTTCAGGAAAGTGTCTCCGCCTTGCTGGGGCGTCTTCTCGTGGCACTCCGTGCAATATTTTCCTGTGAAGTGAAGGTCGGTTGTTTTAGAAACGCCGTTATTTCCGTTATTGCCGTTTTTTTCTTTTTCCTCGGCAAACAGGAAAAGACAAGGGAAAATTATCAGGATGATTACAAGGACAATTTTCTTCATACCCGTAATATATTACATTTGCCTTGTCTCTTTTACAAGATTCCCGACAAAAAAAGAGGCGCGGGTAATCCCCGTGCCTCTTTTACTCTTTTGCTCTATGCCCTATGCTCTATGCCCTATGCTCTTTGTTTTTTCCCCTGCGCTTTAAATCAATCCGGCCATACATAAAGCATGTCGCCGAATGTATCTTTGGGTAAACGAGGTCTTGCGTTTACTGAGAGCGGGGATTTGCCCTTGGGGCCGAACCACTTCTGGTAAATCTTTTCATAGGTGCCGTCCTTAAGCATGTCTTGCAGGATGAAGCTTATTTTATCTCTCCAGTCGCTTTCGTTTTCAGGAACGCCTATGCCGTAAAGTCCGGGGCTCCAGATGGCCCCGCCGACTGCTTCATATTCATCAGCCAAGCCGCCTGCTGCGGCAATGGACGCCATTATCTGGGCATCCTGGGAATATGCGTCGATCTTTCCCTGCTTTAATGCGAGAAAACCTTCAGCGCTGTTCTGGAAGGAAAGCATCTCAGGTTTTGCGTCTGTATATTTTGTGATTTCCTGCGGCGCTGCGATAAATGCGTTTGATCCCTGGTCAACGCCTAACTTCTTTCCACCGAGGTCTTTAATTGATTTGAATTTCCCTTTCTTAGCATAAAAGATCTTGCCTGTCCAGAAATATGGCGGCTCAGCATAATCCATCTGCTCCTCGCGGCTCCTGGTCTGGCTTATGTTTGCCAGTGAAATGTCAATGGACCTGTTGGCAAGGAAAGCAATCCTCGTCTTGTTATCAACTAACACCCTTTCAATTTTCACTCCTAATTTCTCAGCGATTGCGCTTCCGAGGTCAACGTCAAAACCTGTCCACTCGCCTTTTTCATCAATGTAGTTCATCGGCGGGGTCGCGTTACCATGACCAATGCGTACAGTGCCTCTCTTCTTTACCTCGTCAAGCAGTCCTTCTGCCGCAGCGAGAGAAACTAAAGACACGATCAACAGTGCAGCCAACAACACAATTACGGTACTTCTTTTCATACAAAATTCTCCTTTCATAAGGTTTTATTTAGGCTTAGACTAAGCCGTTAGATGCCATTAGATTTGCAATATCTGTGCCAATAAAAATCAATAAATTTTCCTGAAAAATTAAGAAGCCTTTTGTTGAAGCATGTGCAAAAGTTGAGCAGGGTGTTCATTCTTTACGCAAATTACCATCGTCATCCGCGCTCATCTTTTCCCTGAGCGTATTGCGAGAAATGCCGAGGAGTTTTGCCGCAAGCGCCTGGTTATTCTTGGTCAATTCAAGGGCCCTTCTAACAAGAAGGCGTTCAAAATTTGAGACAGCCTCCCTGTATATATCTGTTCCGCCTTGCTGGAGGATCTCATTGATGGTTCCGGAAAGGGTCTTATCAATGTCTACGCTTTGAGCGGTCAACCTGATCTGGGACAGCCATTCACAATCTTTATAGGAAAGGAGGTCTTTCCTGCACAAAACCATTCCCCTCTGAATAACACTTTCAAGCTCCCTCACATTTCCAGGCCAGTCATATTTTTTAAACTCTTCAAGTATCTCAGGCGACACGCCCTGGACTTCCTTGCCGAGTTCCCTGTTGAATTTCCTTATGAAATATTGTGCAAGGGCCTCTATATCATCCCTTCTCTCCCTGAGCGGAGGCATGGTGATGCTCACAACATTCAAACGCCAGTAGAGGTCGTCCCTGAATTTACCCATATTGATCAGCGACTCAAGGTTCTTGTTTGTCGCCGCGATTATCCTCACGTCCGTCCTGATCAGGTCATTGCCCCCTACCCTCTGGAAACAGCCGTCCTGCAGCACCCTGAGCATCTTTGCCTGAAGCGAAAGCGGCATGTCCCCTATCTCGTCGAGAAACATTGTGCCCTTGTCGCATTGCTCGAACTTGCCGATCTTTTTATTTTCAGCCCCTGTAAATGCGCCCTTCTCATGACCAAAGAGTTCGCTCTCAAGAAGTGTCTCCGGGATAGCAGCGCAGTTAACGGGCAGAAAAGGTTTGCTGGCCCTTTTACTGTGCTGAAAAACAGCCCTCGCGATCAGTTCTTTGCCTGTGCCTGTCTCGCCTCTTAAAAGTACGGTGACATCGCTTGCAGCGATCTGCCCTACCTTCTTGAATATCTCAAGCATGGCATCGCCTTTGCCAATTATCCTGTCGCCGGCTTCCTCAGGGACCCCTTCAAAACTTACAGGGATGTTCATCTTTCCTGCCGCAATGGCTTTTTCAACAAGCGATATTAATTGGGCGTTGTCAACGGGCTTTGTAATGTAATCAAAGGCCCCGTTCTTCATCGCGGTTATCGCCTTTTCAGAGGTGGTGTAGGCCGTCATGATTATTACACTGAGTGAGGGATGCAGTGACTTTAATTCGTTAAGTGTTTCGATGCCGTCCCTGCCCGGCATGTTGACATCCATGATAACGAGGTCGGGCTGCTCCCTGTTTACTTTCTCAAGGGCCTCCTCGCCGCTTGACGCGGTGACAACATCGTAGTCGTGCCGCCCAAGGACCTTTTTAAAAGAATGAAGTATCCCCGCCTCGTCGTCTACAACAAGAATTTTATCCATGATTTGTTTATTTTAAGTAAGAATTGAAATGATAGCAACAGGGTAGGGGCGGGTTTAAAACCCGCCCTTACGTTAAAACGTAATTCTTTGGGGGGTGTTCTCGGCCCCTTTAAAATGTTGCGGTATCTTATTCACTTCCCTACCGGCAGCCTCACCGTAAACACTGTCCCCGCGCCTTCGTTGCTGTGGAAGAACAGCTTGCCGCCGTGGGATTTGACGATGTTATAGGCGATAGAAAGGCCGAGCCCGGTGCCGTTTTCCTTTGTCGTGAAAAAAGGGTCAAAGACCTTTGATCGTATATCCGCCGGGATGCCGCTGCCTTTGTCCCATATCATTACCTCCACGAATTTGTCATCTGTCTTTCCCGATATCCTGATCTCGCCGCCGTTAGACATAGCCTGAACTGAATTGAGAATGAGGTTCAGGAATACATGTTCGAGCAGCGACCTGTCCCCCTTTATCTCAGGCAATGTTTCCATCATATCTTTCTGTACTGATATACCGTAGTTGCGGACATCGAATGAAGCGAGAGACAGGACCCGGTCGATCAGCGCGTTTAAATTTATTTCAGAGTAATGGAAACTCTTCTGTTTTACGAACCCGAGAAATCTTGTAATTATGGTGTCTATCTTCTCGATCTCTTTGCTGATGACCTCGGCATCTTCCTTTGTCAGGTCAGGCTGTTCTTTAAATGCCTGAAAAAGCATCTTGAGTGTTGTTATAGGATTTTTCAGTTCGTGGCCGAGGCCCGCCGAGATCTGCCCGATTGTTGAAAGCTTCTCAGCCTGCAAAAGGTGCGTGTAGGTGTACGCCTCTTCCATCTTCTCCTTTACTTTTTTGAGCTCCATCGAAAGCCTGTTGAAATTGCGCGCGAGGTACCCTATTTCCCCCCCGTAAGGGACATCCACCCTCTTGCCGAACTCCCCTCGCCCAAGGACCTTTGTAAACTCTACAAATTTATTCAGCGGCTCTGTGATCAAACGGCTGAAAATAAATGACGCAACCACGCCAAGGAGTGTCACGAAAATTATTACCGGAAATGTCAGCGCCCTGACCTGCGAGAGGGTCTGTTTTAACTTGTCCTCCCTGATGCCCAGATGCAGCTCCGACTTCGTGCCGTTAAAGACCTTTACCCCGACATCCCTGATAAAACCTTTCTCCGTGTCAAGAAGCTGCACATTTGTTGTCTTATCAGCAAGAGGGTTCCAGGATAAAATGCCGGGAGGGATTTCATTGTTGAAAGTGTGGGCGACAATCTTGCCTTCTTCGTTTGTGACAAAGATATATTCAACATCATTTTCTTTATTACGGACTTCATCAATGTCCTTTGATGCCTGGAAATAGTCTTTCAGTAGAACATGATTGGCGACCCTGTCGGAAAGGTTGCCTGCAATAGAGACGGCCCTCTTTTCAAGTTCCTCCCTGAAGGCGTTGATGATCACACCCCTTATTGCAAGCAGGGTAAAGAATACAACGCTGACCGCCATCGCGGTCGTGAGCAGTGTTATTTTCGTTCGTAGTTTCATTTAAAAATTAAAACACAGAGTCACTGAGACACAGAGAAAGAAGTTTAGAAGTTATGAAGTTGAGAAATTAAGAAGATACGAAAACCAATAGAACTCCGGCTCAACTTCCCAATTTCTCATCTTCTGTTGTCCTCAGTGCCTCCGTGTCTCTGTGTTTAATATTCACTCCTTCAGCAGTCCATATTTTCTTGCAAGGGCCTTCACCTTTTCCATCTCAAGCTCATTCACTTTGGTAAACCCGAAGGGCATCTCTGTTTTGTCCCAGTCCTCAAGCACGGCTTTATGCCTTCCCATTGGTTCAAAGGCAAGCAGGGCGGACCTGACGGCCTCAACCGTTTTACTGTCCACGGAATTATTGTAAGCAATGAGGCTGCTTGGATACGGCTCTGAAATTTTCAGGATCTTTATCTTCCCTTCCAAGGACAATCTTTTCGCAAGCGCGTCCTGAATTCCTCCTGCATCGCATTCTCCGTTGAGCACCATTTTTAAAGTGTCAAGATGAGAACCTGTGTATATATATTTACCGAGATCATTCAGTGTGATCCCTTCGTCCTGCAGCATCTTCCTCGGTATCAGGTGCCCCTGTGTCGACATCCTCGCACCGAACGCAAAGCATTTTCCCTTCAACTCCTTCAAATCATGCACCTTGCTATTGGGCGCTGTAAAGATTATTGAATTATAGGTCGTGTCGCCTTCCTTATTGACCCCGCTTACAAGATACCTGATCCCGTACCTGGCCTCCCCGATAACATAACTTAGAGTTCCGACCGCCGCGAAGTGGGTAACGCCTTTGCCGAGGTCTTCAACCGTGTCCTCATATTTTTCTGAAAATTTAATACGGAAATGCCTGCCTGTTGCAGCTTCAAGATATTTAAGAAACGGGAGGTAAATCCTGACGTCTTCTTTTGGCCCGAGCCTGAGGTCAAATCCGAACCAGAGGGTGTCCGGCGGTGTAGAATCAACGGCCCCTGACGGTTCAACAGTCTTTTTTGTAAGACTTACCTTCTTCGGGGTTTCTTCTTTCACACATCCTGATGATAACAGCATAAAAAGAATGACCGGTATCAAGCAACATCTGGATCTCGCCGCATTCATAGCTGTATACATAATCGGAATATTTTAACTTTTATATAAAAATTATGGAAAGCGGAGCAGGGTGATTATTATATTTATTTTGTTTTAATTAAAAGGGTATAATAAACGCACCATCAAAATATTTTAGGATCCATGATATCCAAAGACAAAAAAATGTGTTGATTGTATCCCTAATTTCCGTGCAATTAAATAACATATAACACAAGGGAGAAGATGAAGATCCTTAATCTGAGATATGATTTTGACTGGAGCATCCCTTTCAGAGAGCCTTTCCTCGGATGGTTAATAACAGGCGTAAAACTTACGGTCCTTATAGCGGTTGTCACCTCTGTATTGTCCCTGCTTTTAGGGACCGCACTTGCGATAGCAAGGACCTCAAGGTTCAAGTTCCTTAACATCCCCGGAAAACTGTTTACTGAAATCGTCAGAAATATCCCCGGCCTGTTCTGGCTGCTTTTCTTCTACTTTGTATTCCCCCAGATGCTGCCTTCCGCGCTTACCGACAAATTGAACCAATATACTTATTACTCTGTAGTTGCCGGGGTCCTCGGACTTACAATTGATAATTCCGTATACGTTTCAGACATTGTCAGAACAGGGCTGCTGGGTTTGCCGAGGGGACAAATAGAGGCGGCGGTCTCAACGGGGCTAAACAGGTTCCAGCAGATATGGTACGTAATATTGCCCGGCGCATTCAGGACCATCCTCCCCCCGCTGGGGACCAGGATGATACATAATTTCAAGAACAGCTCTCTCTGCATGGCTATAACCACCCCTGAGCTGACATGGGCCACCCAGCAGGTTGAGTCCATTACATTCAGGGGGCTTGAGGTGACTTTTCTGGCAACGGTTTTTTATATAGGGCTCTCTCTTGTGATGGCGGCGATTGTTATCAGGCTTGAGAGATGGCTGAAGATCGATCTCACGAGCATCAACAGGATGAGAACATAAGATGGAATTTTTCTTTGAGCAGCTTGCAAACTGGAAGTTTTATCTCACAGGGGCTTACCCGTCAGGCCCTCTTACGGGATTGGCGATCAACATTGTCCTTGCGGTCATCTCTATCACTATCGGTTTGTTCTTCGGAATATTCTTCGGCCTTGGCAGGACCTCATGCAGGAGGTATCTCCGTTATCCGTGCAGTATTTATATCGATGTCATAAGGTCCACGCCTCTGCTTATGATCATCTTCTGGTTCTATTTCATGATCCCTGTCATTGGCATCAGGCTGCCGCTTTTCTGGTGTGCGGTGATCTCACTTTCGGTCTACGCGTCCGCTTATCAGGCAGAAATAGTAAGGGCCGGTTTTATTGCAGTGCCGATGGGACAGATGGAGGCGGCCATATCCACCGGCATGTCCAGGTTCCAGGCGTTAAGGCACGTTATCCTTCCGCAGGCCTTCAGGAAGATGCTTCCGTCTTTTGTCAGCTTTTTCAACTCCCTGTTTAAGAGCACCTCTATTGTCTACATTATAGGATTAGTGGACCTCACCCGGACAGGCATAATCATCAGCCAGCGCCAGCCTAACAGGATATATGCGGCTTATGTATGCATGGCGATAGGTTTCTGGATTGTGTGTTATGCGCTCTCTTACGCGGCACAGATGCTTGAGAAAAAACTGGGGATGCTTGATTATGAATCGTATAAACCTGAGATATGCAGGCAAGACCTTCTGTTGATACCGCTGCCCAAGTCTGTTAAAAGATATCTCGCCTCACAGAAATAATCCGCAGCCTTGTTCAAATAATGAGCAGTATGCTCAAATAGTTACCAGCTTTTTGTTTTGGCCGCAAACAATCTCATTGAATTCAAAAGGCCTTTCCCAAAGTTATCAGGAGCACAAATTTTGCTATTAAGACATTCTGTTGAAAATAACGCATTGGAGAAATTGATGAATGACTTTGAGCAAAAGTTAAAAGAGGCCGGATATCATCCATTGACTGCAAGAGACATCTCCACCCTTCAGGTCAATATAGGCTACAAATGCAATTTGAGATGCAGGCACTGCCACGTGGAAGCGTCCCCTGAGAGAAAAGAGGTAATGTCTTTAAGCACTATGGCAAAGCTCCTTTATATTTTAGGAGAGAACAAAGAGATAAATGCCGTTGACATCACCGGCGGCTCACCTGAGCTCAATCCTTATTTTAAATATTTTGTAAAATCATGCGCGGATACAGGAAAGAACGTCATCGTCAGGTCAAACCTTGCAATATATTCCGAAAAAGGCCTGGAGGACATCCCCGATTTTCTTGCGGAGCAAAAAGTAAAAATAGTGGCATCACTGCCCTGCTACACTGAACAAGGCGTGGACAGCCAGAGAGGCACGGGAACATACAAAAAGGCCATATCCGCGTTAAAGCGCCTCAACAGCATTGGATACGGAAACGGCGCAGGGCTTGAAGTAGACATTATGTTCAACCCCGCAAAGGCTGAGATCGCGCCTGATCAACACGTATTGGAAAATGTATACAGGGGGAAGTTAAAGGAGATGCACAACGTCACATTTAATCACCTGATCGCGTTGAGCAACATGCCCATTGGAAGGCTCGGCAAGTCCTTATCGGACGAAGGCAAGAAAAAATATATAAAAGAGCTTGAAGAAAAATTTAATCCCGATACAGTGAAGAACCTCATGTGCAGGCATCTGGTAAGCATATCTCCAGACGGCAAAATTTACGACTGTGATTTCTGGCAGATGATTAATCTGCCTGTTAAGAGCGATTGCTCGCATGTGGATAGATTCGATTACGCGGCATTGAGCAGCAGGTCAATCGTAACAACTCCGCTGTGTTTCATGTGTGCCGCAGGCTCCGGAGCAAGCTGCAGCGGGGCGCTGGCATAAAAATTTTACTTTTATTTGCCTTGTTGCACAACTATCTTGACTGATGAAGGAGGTTTAAGATGAATAGCTTTGATAAAAAATTAAAAGCAACAAATAATTATCCTCTGAAGCCTGAGGGCATCTCCACCCTTCAGGTGAACATGGGATATAAATGCAATCTGACCTGCACTCATTGCCATGTTGAGGCTTCCCCTAAAAGAACTGAAGAGATGTCGTCTGCAACTGTAGATAAGATAATTGAGATATTAAGCCTGCGCAATGAGATAACCACTGTTGATATTACCGGGGGATCTCCTGAATATAATCCAAACTATAGACGCCTCGTTAAATTCGCTACGGATATGGGCAAGAGAGTGATGGTTAGAACAAACCTTGCGATCTATTTTGAGCCGGGGATGGGAAACATCCCGGAATTTCTTGCGGAAAATAAAGTTAAGATTATTGCCTCCCTTCCCTGCTATACAAAAGAAGGTGTTGACGGTCAACGTGGAAATGGCACGTATGATAAGGCCATCTCTGCGTTAAAACGCCTTAATAAACTTGGATACGGGCAGGAAGGCACCGGCCTTGAAATCGACCTTATGTTCAACCCGGCAAAAGAAGGCATTGCGCCGGACCAGCATATGCTTGAAAATGCATACAGGGGAAAATTAAAGAAGATGCACGGCGTGACCTTCAATCATCTTATAGCGCTGAGCAATATGCCGATAGGCAGGCTTGCAAAATCTATGTCAGTGGCGGATACGGAAGATTATTTAAAACAGCTCCAGGAAAAATTCAACCCGGACACGGTTAAAAATCTCATGTGCAGGCATTTGATAAGCGTTGCGCCCAATGGGACAATTTATGACTGTGATTTCTGGCAGGCGATTAAACTATCTGTAAGAACCAGAAGTTCGGACCACATCAATGAGTTTGATTATGGCGCGCTGAAGAACAGGGACATTGTCACGGCCTCATTATGTTTTATGTGCACAGCAGGTGCAGGCGCAAGCTGCAGCGGGGCGTTGGCGTAAATTCAGAGCAAAGAGCAGAGATGACAGAGCACAGACAAAAAACACTAAATAAAAAAATGACAACCGACGAAGACAGCAAAAAACAGTTTAAAAGAGAACTGCTTGAGCTCTTCCGTAAGTTCGGCTACCTCAATGAAGGGAAAGATTACGAAGTGAAGCTCCGGACTACATCAGGCAGTATCGCATGGATTAACATCAACAGCATAGAGACGATTAAGTAGAGGCGCAATCTGTCATGCTGAACTTGTTTCAGCATCTTATTGCAAGAGACCCTGAAACGAGTTCAGGGTGACAGCGTGACGGTCACTTTAACCCTGTACTGCAGGTTATTAAGGCCCGGACGATTAACACGCACTGTTAATTGTTCGGGCTTTTATTTTGACAATCGAAAGGAGACAGAGCATGAACGTAACAGACATTATTAAAAAATCACTGGATGGGGCAGAGCTTTCAAAAGGGGAAATTACTGATCTCTTCAACGTACCGCCGTTTACACAGGAGGCCTTTTTAATGCAGTCGGCAGCGCTTGAAAAAAGCAAAAAGGCAAGCAGCGGTCTTGCTGAAGTGCATGCCCAGTTCGGTTTGAACGTCGGACCCTGCTCACTGAATTGCCTGTTCTGCGGATTTGCCAAGTGCAACGGAGTGTTCACGGAAAACTCCGAATTGTCTGTTGAAGAGGCAATAGCCCGGACGAAAAGATTTGAAGAAGACGGCGCCAACGCGATATTCATTATGGGCACCGGGCACTACCCATTCGGAAAATTCATTGAGGTATCGCAGGAAGTCAGAAAAGCGCTGAAAGACGAAACCATTCTCTTTGCGAATGTAGGCGATATGAACCCAAAGC
Source organism: Nitrospirota bacterium (assembly GCA_016214845.1). NCBI lineage: Bacteria > Pseudomonadati > Nitrospirota > Nitrospirota bacterium. The sequence continues at coordinate 52,082 of JACRMS010000003.1, forward strand.
AGGCAAAACAGTTAAAAGAAGCAGGGCATGCAGGCATATATCATGTTGTCAGGATGGGCGAGGGAAAAGACACGCCGATAAAACCTGAGAGAAGGATTGAGACAATTAATATCGCCAGAGAAGCGGGGCTTCTCATCGGTACCTGTGTTGAACCGGTAGGGCCTGAACATTCAGTTGAAGAACTCGTTGAGAAAACACTTATGACCCGCGATGTAAATCCCGCCTTCAGCGGCGCAATGAGGCGCGTCCCGATCCCCGGCACTGAACTGGCAAAATATGGAATGGTTAGCGAGGCCAGGATGGCGCATATACTTGCCGCCGTGCGTCTGGCGCTTGGATATGATATCCCCGGTCATTGCACTCATGAGCCCGGAGTGATTGCCGCCGCGTCAGGCGGTGCGAACCTGGTATGGGCGGAGACAGGCTCTAATCCGAGGGACACTGAAAGGGACACAGAAGGAAGGCGCGGCAGGACGGTCAAAGATTGCAGGAATATATTGGAGGAAGCGGAGTGGGATGTCTTAGACGGCAACTCAAGATTCTGCTCCAGCGAAGTTTTTTCAGGGAGGTAAAAGAAATGGATATCAATAGCTTTGCCCCATGCGGGCTTATATGCGGACTCTGCAAAGAGACCCATGACGGATGCAAGGGGTGCAGGTTTGGCGGGGGAGATCAAAACTGCTACCAGCTTAAATGCTGTAAGGAGAAAGGGATCGCGGGGTGCTGGGAGTGTAAAAATTTTCCATGCGGCAAAGGTTACTTCGCTGATGAAAAGTGGAAAGGCGTGATAACCGGATTCGCCAGATGCGTCAGCGAAGACGGCGCTGAAAAATTTTATGAAGTGGTCAGGTCAAAACTTGGCAGCTCCATTAACTATCACGACTACACATCAATAAGCGAACAAAACGTAATTAACATGCTGCGGGATAAAAACAAGTAAATGCACAAAGCTGTTTGCTGTTTCCAAGAAGGGTTCAATTGCTCTCAGGCGCTTCTTTCAACATACGGAGAACAATTCGGACTGGATCGCGAACTTGCCTTAAAAATGGCAAGCACCTTTGGCGCAGGCATGGGTATGGGTGAAATATGCGGGGCCGTGACCGGCGCCTTCATGATCATCGGAGCTAAATATGGAAAGTCAAAAGCTGACGAGCATCAATCAGCGGACAAGGCCTGCGGCATTGCGGATGATTTTGTGAATGAATTTATATCAAGGAACAAATACATTGTGTGCAGGGAATTGCTCGGCTGCGACATCAGTACGCCTGAGGGGATGAAGCTTGTGCGTGAAAAAGGACTCTTAAAGGCCCTCTGCCCGAAGTTCGTTCAGGACGCGGCAGAAATCATAGAGCGGTTGTTGTAACAGCTAAGCAGTAAATCTTTTACGGTTACTTTAACCCTGTAACTTTTACAGGTTATTTAAGCCCGGTTGATTGTCCCGTTGCTTCGGGAGAATTGATCGGGGTTTTTTGTTTTGCATTATGGGGAAATTCAAGAGCAAGAAGGAGGTGATGAGTGAGGGGTGGGATTGAAAAGACTCTGTATATGAGAGCAGAAGCAGTACGTAACGAAACCTGACTATAAAAATACTTTAATCTGGAGGAACGAATGAGAACAAAGATCAGTTTTGTTGTACTTGTGCTTATATTGACATTCGGCAGTTCGGTTTTTGCCGCTGAAGAAGGGAGCCCAACGCCGGTCGCCGGCAGCGCGTCATTGACGTATTCTCCCAAGTTCATAACAAGAAGGGGATTTGAATTCGGCAACGGTTCGGTCCAACCCTCTGCAAGCGTTATTATCGGACCATTTTCATTTAACGCATGGTCAGGTTATAACATGAAGAACTGGACCAGGGAAGGCAGAAAGAGCGGCGAGGCCGACATTGAAGTAGAAAATAAACATTCCATTCTTGAGACCGACTGGTGGGCGACCTATACAAAGTCATTTGATAAATTATCAGCTACCGCGGGTTATTTTTATGAGGCTTATGACACCGGAAATCCCAGCCCTCAAAATACGTATGAGGTTTTCCTTGTCCTTCATTACGACACATTCCTTCAGCCCGGCTTTGAAGTTTATCTGGACCCGGACAAGGGCGAAGGCGGACAGTTTTACTTTGTCACCATCAGCCACAGCTTTGCGCTGCCGCACAACATGTCTTTGAATTTAAACGCCTGGGCCAATTACAACAACCACAATCCGCTTTACGAGCTTCCTAAAAGCAGCCCGGACCACGAGGACATCAGAGGCTTCTTCAACGGCCAGGTTGCCGCCTCTTTGGCGATCCCTGTAACCAAGGAAATTTCGATAGTCCCAAGGATCGGATATAGCGGTCCGTTAAGCAGCAAGGCATCGGATGTGCTGTCAAACTGGAACAAGAGTGGAGACTCTCATCATGTACATGGCGGAATTACACTTGTGGCCGCTTTCGGTCGTTAATCCGCCGTTGAAAGAAATAAATTAGGGCCTGATTCTGGAGAGAGAGAAAATGCGATTAAAAGACAAAGTTGCAATTGTGACAGGCGGCGCATCAGGGATAGGAAGGGCGATATGCGAATTGTTTGCCGCCGAAGGCGCAAGAGTTTTATTCGCAGATAAAGACCACAGCGGCGGAGAAGAAACTACCGCATTGATCAAAAAAAATAATGGACAGGCCATGTTCATTGCAGCAGATGTCTCCAGAGAGGACGAGGCAAAGCGGATAGTTGATACCGCCGTAGAAAAATACGGCGGCATCAACATCCTTGTCAATAACGCTGCCGTATTCATCCTGAAAGGTTTAATGGATGTGACTCCTGAAGACTGGATAAAAACAGCCGGGGTGAATGTTGAAGGCGTATTTTTCTGCATCAAACATGCTGTATCAGAGATGCAAAAGGCGGGCGGAGGCTCAATAGTCAATATCAGCTCTATCGCGGGGATGACCGCATTCATGAACCATTTGCCGTATGGTCCTTACAAAGCCGCGCTTATCGCCATGTCGAGAGATCTCGCCCAGGAATTAGGGGCGTTTAATATACGGGTCAACTCCCTTTCAGCAGGCTGCACTCTGACCCCAGCAACATACAGGGAAATGAAAGAGTGGAATATTACCATGGAAGATATAAAAAAGGGTGTTGAGAAAGAGACTTTTTTAAAACGCATTGCGCAGCCGTCCGAGATCGCGAACGCGGCCCTTTTTCTTGCTTCGGACGAAGCTTCATATGTCACCGGGGCCAACCTTGTTGTTGATGGAGGATGGACCGCGCATTGAGTGGGTCATTAATAAGTATAACTATACGTCATTCCCGCTTGTCGGGAATCTTTCTGTTATTTTCACATGATTCAGCGTGACTGAAAGATTCCGAGCAAGTCGGAATGACAGAAAAGTATGGAGGGATTTGAGATGAATATTTTCAATCAAAAACTGGAGAATGCCGGGAAGTTACCTCTTAGAGCAAGGTCCCTGAGCATTCTTGAGGCAAACGTAGGGTACAGATGCAATCTAAGATGTACCCACTGCTATGTGGATGCGTCTCCTGAAAGGACAGAAGAAATGTCTTTGGAGACGATCAATACAATCCTGAATATATTGAAGGACAATGACGGAATAACCACACTGGACATAACAGGCGGGGCACCGGAGCTCAATCCGCATTTCAGATATTTTGTAAAAACAGCATCCGCCCTTGGTAAAAAAGTGCTTGTCCGTACGAACCTTGCGGTCATGACGGAGCCGGGAATGAATGACATCCCGGAACTTCTTGCGGCAAGTAAAGCAAAGGTCATCGCGTCCCTTCCCTGTTTTTCCGAGGAAGGCGTTGACATCCAGAGAGGAAAAGGCACGTACAAGAAAGCGATATCCGTGCTGAAGAAGCTGAACTCTCTCGGTTACGGAAAGGACAGCTCGGGACTTGAACTTGATCTCGTGTTCAATCCTGCCGGGGCTTCGCTTGCTCCGGACAGCAAACTGGTGGAGAATGCCTACAAAAGCAAACTCATGGAGATGCACGGCATTGTCTTTAACCATCTGATAGCGCTTAACAACGCACCTATCGGGCGAATGAGAAGGTCCGTTTCCGATGAGACCGTCAGAAAATTTGAAAAAGAGATCGAAGAAAAATTCAATCCCGCTGCGGTTGAAAATGTAATGTGCAGGTTCATCATCAATGTTTCCCCTGACGGAGCGCTCTTTGACTGCGACTGCAATCAGATGGCCAGACTGGCGTTGAAGAATGGCAATTCGACTCTTGCAGGTTTCGATTATGACAAACTGAAAAACAGGGAGATAGTGACAACCTCGTTATGCTTCGGATGCACGGCGGGAGCAGGCTCAAGCTGTATGCCTCAAAATGAGACGTCATCTTCCTGCGCAACTAAAGCTTCACCTTCAAGTCAGAAAAGCTGTTCCACGGATATAACCGGCCTTGTCAGTTATGAAGAAGTTTTAGACGCAAGGGTAAAAGAAATATTTGACCAGCTCATTAGCAGCTTTCACAAGGTGCTTCCGGTATACAGGGTAAGAAGCTTTGTTAACGATCCCGCGTGGATGGATGTATATCATAATTCCATAATGGACAAGTTCACTCCGAAACACCTCGATTTCAAGACTCTGTTTTTCGTGGAGTTCGCATCGGACATTGCCGCCCGGTGGGAATACTGTATCGGAGGGGCGTATGACAAATGCCTGGATGCCGCAGGGATAACTCCGGCGCAGATTAATAAAACCATCAAGCTCGTCTCCGCGTGTTCAGCCCTTTCATATCTGGAAAAAGGTTTCAATGTCTTTTCAGCTTCACAGGACGCGGAACTTGACTTCATGGGCCTTGTCAATGCCGATGATGTCCGGAATGAACAGGTACAGAAAATATACAGCGAGATACGTGAAATCCTCGGCGATGTGCCGGAAGTCTACAGGGTGAGAAGTCTTATGGAAGATGCCGCATGGCTGCAGGTGTTTCATGATTCCATGAAACTTTATTTCACTCCCGATGTCCTTGACGCCAAAACGATACACCTCATCTGCATCGGAGCGCTTACTGTTTTGCAGTCGAATCAGGGGGTCAGAAGACACGCCAAACTGGCTATTAAAGCAGGTGCCACACCGGAGGAGATTTCCGAAGCCATCAGGGGATGTTATGTGAATGCTTATGTGTTCAGCACATCAGCCGGGTTCGGGATTTTTAAATATTCAAAGGAATGATGAGGAATCAATGACCGAAGATAACTTTTTTACAGAAGAAGAATTAAAAGAACTTACGCATCAGGAGATTGAAACTGTAGAGGAGTGTTTGAACGGCGATGAGAAGGGACTGGAGGCATTGCAGGACCTGGAAAAATTCAGGCTCGCCGTAATGTATACCTATATGGACTTTACCGGGATGGCTCTCGCTTATATTCAGGAGAAGCTTGGTACAAAAGGCTTTGAGGATGTATGCAGGAAGTTCGGTGAACATTACATGAAAGACTGGTATCTTCAGAACCGCAGGGGCGAGTGGATGAAATCATGGAAAGAAGGAAATAACAGGGAAGCCTTCAAGTGGATGATACGTGAATTCGCTTCGCTCATGAGACAGCAATCCGGCAAGGGCTTCAAATCGGTTGAAGAGGATGACAAAAAGATCATCTTCACCGTTGACCCGTGCAGAAGCGGGGGCAGGTTCAGAAGGCAGGGCATGTACCATTCCCCTCTGAACTGGCCCGTAATAAAAGGGCCTTGCGCTCTTACATTTGGGATCCCGGACTTTCCTTACTACTGCGGGCACTGCGCGGTGGTCCATTCACAGATGCCTATTGAATGGGACGGCGCAATGTGGCCCGTAATGCTTCCACCTCAAAAGGATGAGGAGCCATGCGTATTTCTGTTTTACAAAGATCCGAAGGATTGCCCGGAAGAATATTACAAAAGAGTGGGAAAGGTAAAGGTACTGAAAAAATAACATGCACAGCTTTCTTGATTTCTATCAACAGCACATTTTTCTCTTGATTGCGATTGCAGTATATATCCCGCTGTGGATATTCCTGAACTTTCTGCGCCAAAGGAAAAACCTGACATTCGATCCTGATGCTGTTACAGCTATGCAGCCGCTGCCGCTGAGGTTCGGCCTCCTTGATTATACAAAGGCATTCATCTCATGGGTGCTGCTGTTTTACAGGCTGTTTGCAGTCAGACCGGGATTATATTATACGGGCGAACGTGATGAAAACGCGCCGCTTCTCGTAACGTGCAATAATTTTTTAACGGTCTTTCTGCTTGCACGGAGGATCGGGCGCAGGAATGTCCGGCTGCTTGTCATTGACACCAACGGAGTCAATGTCTGGTGTTCCGCGGCAAAAGGCAGTTTTTCAGCGGCGGAAATTATTGATAAGGCCAGACACTTCGGTTTAATACATGAGGAGCATCTTACTAATATCATTCTCCCCAAGCTCAGCCTGTCAGGCGTGAAGTTGTCCGACCTTAATAAAGCCGGAATACGGGCGCTCATCGGCCCGCTGTACGCGCGGGAGCTTCCCGGTTATCTGGATAAAGGAAAGTTTAAAAACCGCATCCGTGACAAGGTCCATTTCGGATTTCAATCGAGGGGTTTTACCGCACTGCCGACAGCCTTCCAGTTCTTTTACTGGTTTCTGGGGGTCTATGTTGTCACATTCTGGATGCTGACAAACTCGATTATCTGGGCCGCAACAGGCTTGGCATTTCTTTATCCGGTGTTTTTTCCCTTTCTGCCGGGGAGGCAATTCGCCGTTAAAGGAATCTCCCTCGGCCTTGCAGCTTCAATCCTGACCGCCGGTTATCTTTCTATCGAGGGATTTGATATTAAGTCACTTTTATTCTGGGTACTTTTTAATTTTGCCACCTCAATTTTTATCGCATTGAGCTTTACCGGCAACAGCCCCGTCAGCAATTACGAGAGCGTCAGGAAAGAGACCGCTTATTTTCTACCGGTTGTCGCGGCGTTGTATCTTTTTGCGATCCCGGTCAAGTTGTTTTTTATGATGAGATGATCAAACTTGACCGGGACAAATGTACAAACTGTTTTCTCTGCTCTTACGTCTGCCCGCACGGTGTTATTGAAATGGACGGCGGAGGGGCGGAAGTGAAATATGCGGAGAGATGCGTTTCCTGCGGCGCGTGCCGGCTTAATTGCCCGTCCGGGGCAATCTGTGTTACGCAGAAGACAGGCTGTGTTATTACTATCATCAAAGAAGACATTCTCAAGATCAAAGGAGGAGAAAGGCCATGTAAAGGATCCGGATGTTCACAGGGTAAAAACCCTAAGAATTGATGAGGCTGGAAAGCGTTTGGTTTTTAAATATCTAAAATAATTTCAGGAGGCCACAATGAAAAAAACATTGATAATAATTTTTATAGTAGCGATCTCTGGAACGTTCCTGTTTGGAGCCGATTCATTTTCAGTAGCAAAAAAGGAAACCATCAGGATCGGAGCTTCATGGCCCCTTACCGGGAATCTCGCGTTCATGGGTGAGGGATTAAAGAACGCCATCATTATGGCGAAAGAACAGCTCGGCGACACGAAATATAATTATGAACTGATATTTGAAGACGATCAGTTGAATCCCAAAATGACAGCCACTACGATCAATAAACTGATCAATATGGATAAAGTGGACGCGGTCATATCGCAGGGGTCGGGACCTGGTCATGTCACAACGCCGATTGCAACAAAGCATAAGGTCATTCACTTTGGTCTTGCCCTTGCCCCGGATATTGCAAAAGGGAATACGAATTTTATCCACTGGACCTCGGCTGCCGAGCACAGCAGGGTCATGATAAATGAGATGAAGAAAAGAGGCATTAAAAAGGTAGGGCTATTCGGTATGAACAATGAAGACGTGCTTATACACAGGGACGACTTCCGCGAGAGGGCGAAAAAAGCAGGGATCACCATCGTGTTTGACGAAATCTTCAATGTCGGAGAGAAGGACCTGCGGGGATTGATCGCGAAAGCCAAAGAAGGCGCAAAAAAGAACCCGCCTGATATTTACGTTGTCGTCGCCATGAGCCCGGAGATAGAAATATTGACCAAACAGATGAGAGAGGCAGGCCTCAATACGCCGCTGACAACCTTCTCTTCTTTTGAAGCCACTCCTGAGATGGGGCTCTTTGAGGGATACTGGTATGTAAGCCCCGCGGAGCCGACAAATAAGTTTATCGAAGACTACAAGGCAAAATACGGCAAATACCCGTCTGTATGCGCGGGAAATTCATACGATATGTTTAACCTCATAGTAAAGGCTGTCGAGAGCGCGAAATCAGGTTCGAAGCCGACGAGCAAACAGATAGCTGAGGAGTTAAGAAAGATAAAGAATTTTCCCGGTGCGCTTGGCAATTTGACTGTCAGACAGGACGGCATCGTAATATCGGAAGCAAAAGTCAAAATGATCAAAGACGGCAAGCCGGTTGTCATAGAGAATTGATGTTCACAAAGAAAAGATACACAGGAAAAATATATACCACCAAGGAGGAATTTTGCATGAAGCACAAGAGCAATTTGAGATTTATTTTCTGTATCGCTGTAATCAGTATTTTTGCATTGACGATGTTTCCCGGCTGTAAAAGAAAAGAGACCGCCGTAAAAGAGACCTTTAAAGTAGGGATGGTCGCGCCGCTTTCAGGCACGGCCGCATATTTAGGCGAGGGCATGAGAAACGCTATGCTTCTCGCAAAAGACCATTTGAAAAACACGAAATACAACTATGAGATAGTCGTTGAAGACGATCAGCTCGACCCCAAGGTGACCGCAAGCGCGGCGAACAAATTAATTAATGTAGACAAGGTTGACGCGATTGTTTCCATAGAGGCGGGGCCCGGAAATGTAGTGTCGCACCTCGCCACATCAAACAATAAAATCCATTTCGGGATCACAGCCGTTTCAGGCGTAGCAAACGGCGTGAATAATTTTCTTCACTGGACCCCGGCAATAGAACAGGCAAGGGTCCTGGTGAATGAACTTAGGAAAAAGGGCATCAAGAAGGTCGGCATCTTCCGGTCGGTATCGCTGGAAGACTGGCTTGAGTACGTTGAAGCGGTGCGTACTTTGATCAAAGACACGGACATCAAAATAGTGACCGAGCAGACCTTTACGGATGATCAGAAGGATTTCCGCAGCTTCATCGCAAAGGCAAAAGAGACAAAACCCGACATCTACTTTTTTGTGGTGCCAACCCCGGCGCTGGAAATCCTTACAAAACAGTTGAGGGAGGCAGGCGACAACACGCCGCTGACATCCATCGAATCTTTTGAGGCCACAGAGGAGCCGCAGCTTTTTGAAGGTTACTGGTATGTGAGCGCGGCGGAACCGGCCGGCGGATATACCACTTCTTACAAAGAGAAATATCATAAGAACCCCACTATATGTTCCGGCAATGTCTACGACATCTTTAACCTTATTGTCACAGCCGTGGAAAACGCCAAATCATCTTCTAAACCATCTGCTCAGGAGATCTCGGCGGAATTGAAGAAGCTGAAGAATTACAGCGGCGCCATGGGGCCGTTAAGCGTGGGAGATAACGGAGTTGTGCTTTCAAAGGCGCAGTTGAAGATGATCCGGAACGGCAAGATCACGCCGGTGGGGGAATAGTCATTTAATGTTTATTCAACTCCTGTTAAACGGAATTATAGCGGGGGCGGTCTATACGTTGATCGCCCTCGGCTTCAACCTGATGTACTGGACAGGGAAGTTTTTCAACGCGGCTTATGGCGCTATTGCCGTGACAGGCGCGTACGCCGTTCTTTTTCTATATAAAAAATCCGGCATGAATATCTTTGTCAGCGTTCTTGCCGGGGTAGCGTTTGCAGGGGCCCTGGGTATGCTCGCGGACAAGATAGTATTTATGCCACTTAGAAAAAGAAAAGCCTCAGCGGTGATAATGTTTGTGGCCTCACTTGGCCTGTTCACTGTGATACAGGCGGCGATAGCGATGCTTTTCAGCAGCGATTTCCAGATACTGACGGACACATTTGCTCCCGAAAAGACGTTAGAGATATTTGGAGGAGTTGTCACTGAGATTAACATATTGATTCTCACATCCGGGCTTTTGATCCTCGCGGCCCTTCACTTTGTTTTGAGCAAGACCTTGTTCGGCAAAGCTGTCAAGGCGATAGGAGACGACAATGAGGTGGCGAAGATCATCGGGATACACACGGACAGGATAATCGGCTATGTGTTTTTCATCGGGTCTGCGATTTCGGGACTCGCGGGCATCCTGATCGGTTTTGATCTCGGGATCAAGCCGACTATGGGAATGGATCTTCTGCTGAAAGGTGTCACCACTTCGATAATCGGAGGGGCCGGAAATATCTACGGGGGAGTGCTGGGGGCCTTTCTTCTCGGCTTAGCTGAGAACTTCGGCGTATGGAAGATATCAGGCGAGTGGAAGGACGCGATAGCCTTCGGTCTGTTGATAATATTTCTGGTGTTCAGGCCAAGGGGGATACTTGGAACGTGATTTGTCATCCCGAACTTGTTTCGGGATCTAAGAAAAAGATGCTGAAACAAGTTCAGCATGACAACTGAGGAACTGAATTCATAATGGATTATATAATTCATCTTGCTATCTTTTTTACGATTTATTCCATATTGGGACTTAGCCTGAATCTCGTCGTCGGATACACGGGGCTCTTTTCCATTACCCATGCCGTATTTTACGGGATAGGGGCTTATACAACCGCGATCCTTCTGACCGTCTTCAATTTGAACTTTTTCCTCTCCGTAATTGCGGGAGCGATAATTGCGCTTATCATCAGCCTGCTTATCGGGATAGTCCTGAGCAGGTTCAGCGATGATTATTACGCTATAGTGTCAATCGGCTTCAGCGTAATTGCATTTACGGTATTTCTGAACTGGCACTCTCTTACAAGAGGCCCATTTGGTTTTCCGGGGATCAACAGGCCGTCCATCCTGAATTATGAATTTTCTTCAAACGGCGCTTTTCTACTGCTGTCGTTTTTTTTCTTTGCGGTGATCTTTGTCATCTGCCGGCATATCGTGAATTCATCATTCGGCAGGGTGCTGAGGTCCATCCGTGAAGACGAAAAAACAATTCAGGTCTTCGGATACAATACCGTCTATTATAAGCTTGCGGTCTTTGTCATCAGCGCTGTCATCGCATCAGCCGCAGGCTCGCTGTACGCTTCTTACATGACCTTTGTCGGCCCGTCCATGTTCACCCTGAACGAGTCGATCTTCATTGTCGTCATAATTATACTCGGCGGACTCGGCAATCTTTACGGGTCGATCTTCGGCGCGCTTTTCATGATACTGCTCCCTGAAGCCCTCCGTTTTTTAGGGCTTCCGTCCACGGTCGCGGCGCAGATGCAGCAGCTGATCTACGGGACCATCCTTATACTGTTAATGCTGTTCAGGCCGCAGGGACTGATGGGAGAATACAGGCTGTGAAAATAGAGATAAGGAATTTCACAAAGAGATTCGACGGCGTAACCGCTGTCAATGATCTTTCGCTCACTCTCAAAGGAGGAAAGATAACGGGACTCGTCGGGCCTAACGGCTCCGGCAAGACCACGCTTGTAAATCTCCTGAGCGGATTGCTGCCGCTTGACAGCGGAAGCATAAGTCTCGGCAACGGGCATATTGTGAAAAAAATAAAACCTCACAAGATAATGTCACACGGAATAGCAAGGACGTTTCAGGACATACGCCTCTTCAATCAGATGAGCGTGCTCGACAACATCCTGGTCGTCCTGACCGAGCGTGATGTTTATTGCGCGATCCTGGAATGTAACGGCCCGGCGCATTTGAGAAAAGCGGAAGAAGTCCTGAGGGAGATCGACCTATGGGACAAGAGAGACGAGCTTGCCGCAAATCTTTCATACGGGCAGCGCAAGCTCCTTGAGATCGGAAGGGCGCTTGCTATGGACGCCAGGATTTATCTTTTTGACGAGCCGTTTGCAGGGCTTTTCACGGGAATGGTCAAGAAAGTTGAATCCATCATAAGGACACTCAGGGATAAAGGGTGCGCCATTATTTTAATAGAGCATGATATGGACCTGGTCCGGGGGCTTGCCGATTATGTCTTTGTGCTGGACAGCGGTGAGCTTTTATCTGAAGGCCTGCCTAATGAGGTCTTAAAAGACAAAAAGGTGATTGAGGCTTATTTGGGAAAATAATGATGCGGCAAGAGACACTGTTAGAGCTTGAAAATATTCATGTTCACTATAACGGGGTAAAAGCCCTCAACGGCATATCCCTGCAGTTGAACAAAGGCGAGGTTGTTGCTCTTATGGGGCCAAACGGCGCAGGCAAGTCAACGATCCTTAAAGCAGTCTTCGGTCTTGTGCCTATTGAAGCCGGTGCGGTATTTTGCCGCGGGGAAAGGATTGTCCCTCTGCCGTACAAAGTTGCAGAGCTTGGGATCGCCTTTGTCCCGCAGGGAAGACGCGTTTTCAGTCACCTGACCGTTCTGGAAAATATGGAGATGGGCGGATTCATGTTAAGGAATAAAAAGATATTGAGAGAGCGGGTCGATGAAATGATGGAGATATTTCCGTCGCTCTCTGTTAAAAAAAATGCAAAAGCCGGGATACTCAGCGGAGGAGAGCAGCAGATGCTCGCTATAGCAAGAGGGGTGATAATGGATCCCGGCGTGCTTTTGCTGGATGAGCCTTCGCTCGGCCTATCCCCGAAAATGGTCAAGGAGGTATTTCAAAAGATAGAGGAGATAAACAGAAAACAGAAAACTACCATAATGGTGGTAGAGCACAATATCAGAAGCGTGCTTGAAATTTCATCCAGGATTTACATCCTTGACAAGGGGAAAATTGCGTTTGAAGGCGCCTCTGCCGCCTTACTGCAAAATGGTGCGCTGACAAAGATATTTGAGGAAGTTTTTTTAGGGAAATATAACGGTCCTGAAGCAGCATAGACAAAAAGCGGTCACTTTGACCCTGTAATTTTTCGTACAGGTTATTAAGGCCCGGTTTAAATGACAGGAACAATTGCATTTAGACCGGGCTTTTTTGGTTAAAAATTTTTAATGAGAGGAGGTGAAAAGATGAAAATCAGACAAAGAATAGGACAAATCCTGGACAAGGCCCTTGACTGGCAGGAGCTTTCACGCGAGGAGGCCCTGGAGCTGATGCGGATCGATGAGAAATCGGATGAGATGTACGCCCTGATGTCCGCAGCGAATTCAATGACAAGAGAGAAGGTCAACAACATCGGAGAGGTTTTCGCGCAGATAGGGATAAACAACTGGCCCTGCCCCAAAAACTGCAAGTTCTGTTTCTTTGGCGAGGCATGGGGCCTGATCAAGGAACCGATGGAATTGAGCGTTGATCAGGTGGTGTTCAGGGCAAAGGAGTTCGAGAAAGCTGGAGCGAACAACATCTTTCTGATGACCACGGCGAATTATCCATTCAAGAAATTCCTGGAGATTGGAAGGGAAGTGCGCAAGGCGATATCGCCTGAAATGCCGCTGTCAGCCAACATCGGCGATTTCGGCCCGGCAGAGGCAAGGCAGCTTGAGGACGCGGGATTTCAGAGCGCATACCACATATACCGGATGCGCGAAGGGATAGACACCGGGATCGATCCTGAGATCAGAAAGAAGACCCTTGAGACAATAAGGGATTCCAGGCTGGCGCTTGTGTCATGCATTGAGCCAGTCGGGCCTGAACATACGGACGAAGAAATAGTGGACGAGATGTTCAGGACCCTGGGGTATAAACCTAACATGTTCTCAGTCATGATCAGGTTCCCTGTTCCCGGAACTCCTCTCGCGGAAAAAGGGAAGGTGTCCGAGTTGAAATTCGCGAAAATAGCCGCCGTGGGCAGGCTCGTTTGCGGAGACAGGGTCAAAAATTATTCCGTTCACGGGCCGTCAACCATCGTCCTCGCTTCGGGATCGAGCGCTATAGCAGCCGAATCGGGTTCAAATCCCAGAGACACTTCCGAGGATACTTCCAAAGGTATAGGGCTTTCTGTTGAAGTTGCAAGACAAATGCTAAGAGAAGCTGACTTTGTGCCTCTCGAAGGATTTTCAAAGGTATTTAACAAAACATAAAAACAATGTGTAGTTAGAGTCTGTCCATGAACTCTAACATTGAATCGTCATTCCCGTAATCTGTTGAGCGGGAATCCAGTTTCTCAGTAAGTTCTGGATGCCCGATAAAAGACTTCGGGCATGACAAAAACAATAAAAAGATAAGGAGAATAAAGATGAAATTTGGGAAAACACTTTCAGCATCAATGATCCTGTTGATCATGTCATTAACACTAAGCGCGGGTAATGCGCTTGCGGCAGGCGAGCGGGTTTATGTAACAGGATCGGGAAACCAGACCGTTACGGTTATCGATACTAAAAAGAACGAAGTCGTAAATACATTGAGGGTCGGTGTCTGGCCCGGTGGAGTTACAGTGGACCCTGATCTGGGCAAACTGTATGTTGTCAATTCAAGTCAGAGCGACAACACTGTTTCGGTCATTGATATCAAGAGCAACTCGGAGTTACAGAAGATCAAAGTCGGCAACGGCCCCATGCACCTGACGATAAATGAAAAGACGCATATTGGCTACCTGCCCCATTCAGAAGACAAGGGCCAGACCGTCTCGATCATTGACCTTAAAGAAGACAAGGTCACTGGAACGATCAAGGCAGGCGCGGCGCCTTTTCAGGTGGCCCTCGACATTGCTAACAACAAAGGCTACATCTCCAATTTTTCAAGCAATGACGTCTCGGTGTTTGACCTGAAAACCAATGAGGTCATCAAAACCATCCCTGTCGGCGTCTACCCGATCGGCTGCGTCTTCAGCCCCGCAAGCAAGAAGGTCTATATCACAAGCTGGCAGGACAACGATGTCACGATAATCGATACCGGAAGCGATAAGGTTGAAGGCAAAATTAAGGTCGGCAAACAGCCGTGGTACATAGGTGTTGACGCTCCCGGCAACAGGATATACGTAACAAGCAGGGCGGACAACAACGTGTCGGTAATTGATACGAAAACAAATAAGGTCGTAACGACGATTGATGTTGGCAGGGGCGCAAATGATATCGCGGTCGATTCAGCCAACAGCCGGGCTTATGTAGCAAACCATGAAGACAACACCGTCTCCATCATTGACACCAGGAGCAATAAAGTGACAGGCACGGTGAAAGTCGGTATCACAGCAGACAGCCCGTACACTTCTTCGCCGTGGAGTGTTGCGGTTTATTGATCCTTTTGAATGATCTTTTATGTGTACTGGTGAGCGCCTTTCATACGAGAGGCGCTCACACAGATAAAACAATCTGACTTTATATTTCAAATAAAGAAGCATGTAATGAAAAAATCTCATTCACACAGTTTGTTTGACTGGGAAAAGCCCTTAAAGGCGCTGGCTGATGAGACCCGCCTGAAAATCATCCGTAAGCTTTTAAATAATGAGTCGTCCGTAAATGAATTAAGCAACGCCCTCGGCATTCAAACATACAACATATCAAGGCACTTAAAAATATTGGAGGCCGCGGGATTGGTGGAAAAGAGAAAAGCTGGCGCAAACAGGATCATCAGGATAACAAGAGATATAAGGTCTTACTTTTCAGAAGATAACGTTGTGCTGGATTTAGGATGTTGCAAGTTCAAGTTCAGTGATTCGGAGAAATAAATTTATTGCCGGTTCCGTTGCATGTTATTTTTACCATGATAAACAAAAAGATTGACCCGAAATTCTACCGGAAATCTCTCTTCTCAATATTACTCTTTAGCCACATTATAGTAGTAATGATATTCATCCATTCAAAAACATATGCGTCAGATTTAAGGCATGCAATGGTCAGGATTTATGCGGATTGCAACGGGGTACGCGCTTCCGATAAAGGCTCATTAGAGCCTCTCGGTTCCGGATTTATTATTAACAGCAGCATGATTCTTACAAATGCGCATGTCGTTGACGATCAATCAGACATTGCTGTAAGGAGATTTAATCAGTCTGAAAGATACAGGTCAAAAATGCTTTACTTTACCCGAGAAGCGGACCTCGCACTTCTAACAGTTGATGACGGGCGGTTCTTTGAAGGCGTCTTGCCGCTTGAGTTTGGTGAACTGCCTGATGTTGGCGACGAGGTTTCCGTGTACGGCTTTCCAGGCACTGAAGAGATTGTTATTGCCAGAGGCCGCTATCACGGAATCGTAGAAGAGAGATACCTGCTTGGGAACAGTTCATTCCTTGCCGGGCATATTCGCGCGGAAATTCGCCCCGGCAACAGCGGGAGCCCGGTCATATCGGGAAACAAGGTTGCGGGAATAATAATGCAGGCCACAGAGCATTATGACAGCGGCCTCATGGTCCCTGCTTTCCTCATAAAACATTTTCTTGCGGATATCAGCGACGGAAAGAGTGACGACTTTCATTAATCAGATATCGATACGGAATTCTGTTGTTGCAGCTCCCCCTCCAGGCGGAAGGGGAACTGTACATTACTATTCTTTCGCTTTCGTTACGGTTTCATACCTTAAAGGGAAATAGTTTCCGACTCCCCCGACAGGATATTGCCATGTAGTATGTGTCTCGGTTATTCCCTCTACTGCTGTCTTTTCCTTCACGAGAACATACTTGGGCTCTATTCTTAATGGGAAGTAATTCCCAACGCCTCCGATCGGGTATGTCCAGACCGTCTCCACGCTGCTGCCGCTTCCAACTTGAGCCGCCTGTGCATCTCCGATGAAACCATATCCGAGCGCCAGCATGAAAGTTAAAATCAACGCATAATATATTGTCCGTTTCATCATGGTCACCTCCTTCCTTCTATTTTCATCATATCACTCTGGTGGAATTTGTAAAGTGTTAGGTCAGTTACCAATCTCATAACGCTGCTTAATTAATGAACACGATGCTCAAATTTTGAACTTTCATTTAGTGTCTTTCAAAATAAACAGGGTGAATTTTAAATGTTTTTAATGGCATAAATATTGCTCACTACTCACCACAAGTAATTCTGCGCCAGGTTTACATTTATAACTTACGGTTACTTTAGCCCTGTTTTTACAGGTCATTAAAGCCCGGTTGATTGACACGATGTTTCGGGATCAATGCTAGGGCTTTTTTATTTTTATATGGTGAACAGAGAAATTTTAATTTTGGTTTCATCCATAGTCATTATGGCTGTAGCTGTCAGTTTTAACCTGTCTTTTGCTGGAACAAGCCCTTCTCTGCCTGATGCAGAAAAGACCTATTCCTGGTACTGCGCGCCGTGTCATGGGGTCAAGGGCGACGGGAATGGCTTTAACGCGAAGAACCTCGACCCCCGGCCTGCAAACCACACGGACCCCAACCTTATGACTAAGAGGACGGATGAAGAACTTTTTGGCGTGATAAGCGGCGGGGGCAAGGGCGTCGGCAAATCCACCTTAATGCCGCCGTGGGGAAATACGTTTGACAAAGCCCGGATCGAATCGCTTGTTAAGTATTTAAGGGAATTGTGCAGGTGTCAGGAAGAATGAATAAACATGAAAGTTAGAAGATAAGAAGGTGAGAAGCTTCGAGGCATTTATATGTCCTCAACTTCTCAGCTTCCCAACTTCTATCTTCTAACTTTTTAAAACTCAAACAAAGGAGGACGCATGAAAGAATCAGAGCTTCAAAATGAAGACGTAACGCGGCGGAGCATCTTGAAAACCGCAGGCATTGCAGCAGCAGGCGCGGCAGTTCTCATCAGCGGCTTGAAAGGCAAGGCCCGGGCATCAAATGGAACATATCCGCAGGTGAAGGTGTCAAACATCAAAGACCTTAAACCCGGCAAGGCAGTAAAGTTCGATTATCCGCTTGTCGGCAGGAAGAACATCCTGATCGATCTCGGCTGCGCGGTTGAAGGAGGCGCTGGCGCGAACAAGAGCGTTGTCGCGTACAGCTCGTTCTGCACCCATCTTGGATGCGGCGTTGATATGGACAAGGAAAGCGGGATGCTTGTCTGCGAATGTCACCAGTCCGTTTATGATCCGAAGCAGAGCGGGAAAGTGGTCGAAGGCCCTGCCCCCAACAGCCTGCCGATGCTCGCGTTGGAAGTGGACAAGAACGGCGATATTTACGCGGTCGGCGTTGCCGGACTTATTTATGGACTCAGAAACAATCTGCTTGACGGGGAGGAGGTAAAGTAAATGAGCGACGAAAAGAAATTTTCCAGAAGGGATTTATTAAAGGTTTCGGCGGCAGGCGCAGCCGGGGTGTGCGCGATGAACGGGATGCCTGCGTTTGCGACAGGTAAATTTTCAGAGGCAAAGGCCACAGAATTTGCGGAGCTCCCTCCGGCAAATGCCGAGACTTATGATACCGCCTGCCGTTACTGCCATGTCATGTGCGGGTATAAAGTTTATATCTGGCCGAAAGGCACAGGCAGAAGGCCGGAAAAGGAAAAATTTTATCCGGTTGAAAAAATGAGGGGCGACTGGCCCAATCCCGTGTTCACCGTGGAGGCGAAAAAGAACGGCAAGGATGTGAACATAATGATAGTGCCTGACAACAAGGACGTGGCAAGCGGATCAAACTATTCCATCCGCGGCGCGTTTAATGCCCAGAGTTTATATTCAGAGAAACTTCCTACACGTATCCGCCTCAAAAAACCGATGATCCGCAAGGGCGGCAAGTCAGGCGTTCTGACCGAGGTTTCTTGGGATGAGGCGATTGAATTCACAGCGGCTAACTTTCAAAAGATCATTGATAAACACGGCCCTGACGCGGTCGGCGCTGTTTACGGCGACTGGGGTTATCTCCAGAATACCCACGCATTTTTAAAGTGGCTCTTCACCGGGATTAAATCCAGCACGCTCGCGGGCAACGGTTATCTGTTCTGGGGCGATGAAAGCTGGGGGCTTGCAGATGTTGTCGGCGGCGGGACCAGGTCTTTTACAGTGGAGGATTTCACAAAGACCAAGTGCATCTTCTGCGCCGGAAAAAATTTAAAGGACACAGGTTCATCATGGTATTACAACGCGTTGACAACCGGCGGGATGAACAAAGGCGACATTAAATTAATTTTTGTGGACCCGAGAAAGACACAGATGGCGGACGACGCAGTAAAAAGCGGCGGTCTGTTTCTCCAGATCAATCCCGGAACGGACGCGATACTTGGCGCATCACTGATGCACGTTCTCGTGAAGAACGATCTGTACGACAAAGATTTCGTGCAAAAGTATGCGACTGGTTTTGACACACTTAAGGGAACCGTGTTGAACAGCAGATTCGCCCCTGAGAATGCCGAGAAGGTCACGGGCATCCCGGCTGCGAAAATCAAAGCGGCGGCAGAAATGCTGGCCAAGTACAAAGGCCAGACAATGGTCCTCTTTGAAAAGGGCATCATGCATCAAGTGACAGGCTATGAAAATGAAGTCTCATACAGCGCAATGGGAATTATCCTCGGCAACGCGGGCAAGCCCGGCGCGTGCACATCAAGGGCAGGCGGGCACCCGAGAGGAACATGGGCTGATCCGCCTGCGCCGAATGGAGACAGCGCGATGAGAAGCATATGCGACAAGATCGACAAGGGAGAAGTAAAGGCCCTGTGGTCGTACATCAGCAACATCTACGTTCAGCTCCCGAACCTGAGCAAATATAAACCGCAGATCGACAGGATGTTCCTTGTCGTAAATGAGATCTATCCCACCGACACAACTGCGGCCGCTGACGTGGTCTTTCCTGCCGCGACATGGGGTGAGTGGAATTGCATTCAGGCCAGCGAAGACCGCAGGATCCATATTCAGCAGGGCTTCATGGACCCGCCGGGTGACGCGAAACCCGACTGGTGGATAGTCGCGAAACTTGCAAAGCGCATGGGGCTCTCCGGCTTTGACTGGAAGAACGAGCAGGAGATATACGAGGAATGCAGTGCCCGGACGAAAGGCGATTTCACCAGCGACATTTCAGAGATCTCATGGAACGACCTGATTAAGGCAGGCACTAACGGCATTCAATTCCCGTACAGAAACCGCAGGAGCATTTCACGGCTCTATTCCCCTGAAACAGAAGAAGTGATGGGCAGGCGGTTCAAGCACAAGGACGGCAAGGCGCATCTCGATCCTGTAAAAGCGCTGACTGATTTTGAGCCGTACAATCATCCACTGAGGGACAAGATCACAGGCGAGTATCCTTTATGGATGATAATGCACCGGGCGAATGAGGTCTGGAACACAGGATACAACTTTTACAACAACGGCCTCAATGTGCCGCTGACCCCGAATATCTATGAAAGGATATCGGAGCAGACCGTAAGCATCAATCCCAAAGATGCCAAGACGATCGGAGTGAAGAGCGGAGACCGGGTCACTCTCAATTCACGAAACGGCAGCATAAAGGCTGTGGCAAAGGTATCCGGATTGACTGTCCCCGGAGTTGTAGACGTCATGGCTCTTTATCCGAAGACCGAGTCAACGCCGAATATGGTCACCAGCGAGAAGGCAGACCCAAAGCTCGCTGAGTGGGACAGGATGGTGCCGGTCAATATTGTGAAGGTATAAGGATTGGCCACAGAGGGCACAGAGGAAAGAAGATAGGAACTTAAGAGGTTAAGAAGTTGAGAAAAAAACAAAAAGAATTATTTCCTTTTCTCATCTTCAAAACTTCTCATCTTCTCAATTTCTAACTCTGGGTTCTCTGTGGTTCAAAATTATTTTTATGCAAAAAGATAATATCTCCCGCCGCTCTTTTCTCCGCTTGATCGGATGGGGGTCTTTTTTTGCCGCAACAGGTATATCAGTTGCCGGAGCATTAAGGTTCTTATTTCCGCGTGTGCTTTTTGAAAAGCCATCGGCTTTCAAGATCAGTGTTCCTGCTGAATTCAAAGGAGGACCGGACTATCAGGTTTTTGAAAATTGGAAAGCCGAACACTCAGTCTGGCTTGTGAGAGAAAGAAATCGAATATACGCCGTACATGCTAAGTGCACTCATTTGGGCTGCACGCCAAACTGGTTTCCTGACGAAGGGATATTTAAATGTCCCTGTCACGGCAGTCAGTTTCACAAAAACGGCATGAACTTTGCGGGGCCTGCTCCGAGGCCGCTTGACCGTCTCAATATCGCGATCGATGATGACGGCAACATTGTCATAGACAAAAGCAGGGTGTACACGTTTAAGGAATTTGATAAACAGGGTGCGTATGTGGAGGTTTAAACATTCCCAAATTTACAAATCCATCTTCCGCCACGGGTATGAGGACACTAAGGAAAACAGGATACGGCAGATAAGGTCCAATATCTTCCTCCATGTCCACCCGGCAAAAATACCTGAACATGCGATGAAGATACGCTTTACCTGGTGCATGGGAGGGATAACCTTTTTTCTGTTTCTGGTGGAAACTGTAACCGGGATACTGCTGATGTTTTATTACCGCCCTGTCCCTGAGTACGCCTATCTTGATATAAAGTACCTGGAATTTGACGTGCCTTTCGGCGTGGTCCTGAGAAACCTCCATCGCTGGGCCGCGCACCTGATGGTGATCACAATCATGCTTCACATGCTGAGGGTCTTTCTTACCGGCTCATATAAACCTCCGAGGGAGTTCAACTGGGTAGTCGGCGTAACCTTACTGGTCCTCACTTTCCTGCTGAGCTTTACAGGCTATCTCCTGCCGTGGGACCAATTGGCTTATTGGGCCATAACGGTCGGCACAAATATGGTAAGGTCCATGCCGGTAATCGGACATGAAGGCCCGTTTGCAGTAGTTGATAAATATCATGACGTGCGATTTATGCTTCTTGGCGGCACAGAGATCGGAGGAAACGCGCTGTTAAGGTTTTATGTGCTGCACATTATGGCGCTGCCCTCTGCCGCGCTCATTTTCATAGGCGTTCATTTCTGGAGAATAAGAAAGGACGGAGGTATATCAAGACCGTTATAAGGGATTAGGGGTTAGGGATTGGGGATTGGTCTTTCACTAACCCCTGATCCCTAACCCCCAATCCCTAAGACACTATGAATAAACAAGAACGAAAATACGTCTTCCCTGACCTGGCGTTTATGGAATTTCTGACTGCCGTGGCGCTGACGATTATCCTGATCGTGTGGGCGCTGCTTGCCAATGCCCCTTTGATGGAGATCGCTTCACCGGCAAGGTCAGAGAACCCTTCAAAGGCCCCGTGGTATTTTGTGGGATTGCAGGAGCTGTTAGTCTATTTTGACCCGTGGATGGCAGGGGTCATCATACCAATGATCATTATCATCTGCCTCGCGGTAATTCCATATCTGGACAGAAACCCGCATGGCAGCGGCGGGTACTCGCTTTCTCTCAGAAAGTTTGCGGTAATAAATTTTATCTTCGGATTTTCGATGTGGGCCATACTGATCTTTATCGGATACTTTTTCAGGGGGCCGAACTGGCAAATATATTTGCCGTGGGAGTCGTGGGAACAGGTCAAAGACCTTGAAGAAAATCTCTGGAGCTTAAACCCGGTGATCGGGTTGATATTCATAGCAGCATATTTTTGCCTGTTCATGATCTTACCGGGGATGATAAAAAAAGATTTTCACAAGCGATACGGTCCCATCAGATACGTGATCGTCATGCTTGCATTGGCCTCAATGTATTTTGTCCCGGTGAAAATATTCTTAAGGCTTGCCTTCGGTATCAAATATGTTTTGGTGACACCGTGGTTTAACGTGTGAATAAAAAATTGGGTTGGGGGTTGGGGATTAGGGTTTGGTTAGGTTATGAAACTGACACGACATCAACTAATTTTAAATGCCATATTCTGCACAGCGCTTTTAATTGTCATTCTCTGGGCGCTGTACAGCGAATACAATCGTCCGTGGAAAAAGTATCAGAAGGAAAAAAAAATCCAGCAGCTCTATCTTCAGGATATCGGCGGAACCGACCGCTGCATCACATGCCATCAGGGAGCGGACAAACCCGGGTTCATCAACAGACCCCAGCCTTTTAAAACCCATTCGGGAGATTACCTGAAACATCATCCTGTTGAAAAATTCGGCTGTGTTGTCTGCCATCAGGGACAGGGCGCGGCTTTGACAGTTGATGCGGCGCACGGCAATGTGAAGAACTGGACAAAGCCGATTTTGAAGGGTCCTTTTGCGCAATCTTCATGCGGAAAATGTCATTCCATGGACCAGGCGCTGCCGCTGAATGTTGAATTAAAGGGCGCATCGGCTTTTGTCGAGGGATGGAAACTTTTCAACGAGAACAATTGTCTTGGATGCCACAAACTCACCGGATACAAAGTGCCTGACAGAATCGCACCCGCTCTCACATCAATAGGCAATAAGGTCAACAGGGAATGGCTGATAAAATGGCTGAAAAATCCAAAGGACTATCTGCCGAAAACAAAAATGCCGCGCTTTGACCTCAGTGATGAGGAGATCGGTTATGTCGCGGATTTTTTGATGGGTAAAAAAAATAACCCCTCCTTGTTCCTCCCCTTAGATAAGGGGAGGTTAGGTGGGGTTACAGGGAATGCAAATGGCATTCTTATATCACTCGGCTGTCTCGGCTGCCACACGATTGATGGGAACGGAAACAGTTTCGCTCCTGATCTGTCAAATATCGGCAGTAAGGTCAATGCGGACTGGCTTGTTCAATATTTGAAAAACCCGAAGGCTTATCAGGCAAAGACACCTATGCCTAACCTCATGATAGCTGATGGAGAAATCCAAAGCATTGTCGGTTATCTTATGAGTTTGGAAGGGGATAATCACAAAATAATAAATCCCCCTGCATCCCCCTTTTTCAAAGGGGGAGATCATTCCCCTCTATCAAGAGGGGTTAGGGGTGTGTCCTCCTCTTTAGCAAAGAGGGGCGAGGAAAAATTTTCCGAAAACATCGACAAGGGCAGAAAGCTTGTAAAAGACAAAGGCTGCACAGGCTGCCATGAGATAGAAAAATTTCCAACCGGATACGATGCCCCGACGCTTGACGGGATAGGAAGCAAAAGGGTTGATGAACTGGTTTTCGGCGATATCACCGGCGTTGATAAGACCCTGACAAATTGGCTGATGATCAAGGTTCAGGATCCCGAAAGGTTTGCCACAGACAGGATTGTGACGCGTATGCCAAATTATAATTTCAGTAAAGAGCAGGCAG
The DNA here is from genome assembly GCA_016214845.1 of Nitrospirota bacterium. Classification (NCBI taxonomy): domain Bacteria; kingdom Pseudomonadati; phylum Nitrospirota; species Nitrospirota bacterium. Next base: position 76,100 of record JACRMS010000003.1, read on the forward strand.
AGGCGCTGGTGACTTTTCTCCTCGGCATAAGAAATGAATCAATCCCGTCAACTTACAAAAAGACGCTACTTGATCCTGACAAGCCAGAGATGAGAGGTGAAAGTGTTTTTGAGAAATATAACTGCGCGGGTTGCCACAAGTTTAATGATAAAGGCGGCAATATCGCCCCTGATATCAGTAAGGAAGCAAAAAAGAGCAGGCCGGAATGGTTATTCGCTTTTCTGAAAAGCCCGTATAAAATACGCCCTGAGTTTATGCTCAAAGCAAAGATGCCGGATTTCAATTTGTCCGATAAGGAAGTCAATTCCATAGTCGGATACCTGGCCGCTGTCTCCGGAGAATCTTTCCCATATAATTTTGAACCAAAAAAAGAAGTTAGCGCAGGGGACATTGATGACGGTGAAAAATTATACCAGGAAATATTTGCGTGCACTGGTTGTCATTCCGCGAACGGGCGCGGCGGGCAGATTGGCCCCGATCATACTGATGTGTCAAGCCGTTTGAAAAGGGAATGGATCGAGCAGTGGCTGAAAGACCCTCAAGCCGTACAGCCTGACGTCAGGATGCCGAAATTTAAATTCAGGGACTGGGAGTTTGAGGCATTAACTAATTACCTCATGACCCTCGGCAAATACAGGTTTGTGCGGACAAAGAATGCTGATTAGCAGCGGCGCGCCGAATTAGAAATTGTTCACATTACCCCCCCTGCACCGGAACCCCTTTATTTTTCAGGTAAAGCTATTTGTCTAAAGAACCGAAAAGCATATATGTCATTACGTTATCATAATGGCATTAAAGACTGAACATTGAACTTTAGAATATGACAGTATACTATATCAACCAAATGCTCATCCGGCTCTTGATAATATTCGCTATGCTGTCTGCTGTCCCGTCATATGCAGAGGACTCCATTGTGAACATCATTAAGAAATACGAAAATACATTCCTGTCGCAGAGCGCCGGTGAGGACAGTAAGGTAATGTTAAAGGACCTGCTGTCACGAAGCTGCGGGGGACATTCGGATTTTGAAACCGAGGCCGCGTTCAGGAAAGAGCTTATCTCCGATTCGGAAAAAGACACGGGGTTGCATCTTGAGGGCGGATACAATTTTAATTCACGTGCCGAAGCTGAGATCAACAGGAAACAGCATCTCTACCTCGGGGTCTACTGGGATGTGCTCCGTGACGGGTATTACGCCGGGAAAAGGCGGGCATCTTCACATGAGAACGAACTCCGTATCCTGGAACTCAGGCAGCAGGAGATAAGACGCCGGGAGGACCTGCCCTGTTACGTTAATGCCATTATCTCGGAGTTCAGCTCAGCTAAACTGAAAATGCTGCATGACAAGCATCAGTTCCTGCAGGATGTCCTTCCCGAACTGAAGAGGCTCTACTATCTCGGATATTTGCCCTTTGAAGAGATAAGCGATCTCAAGAGCGAGACCGTTCAGACGGAAAACAGGATATCTCAGTATTATTACTTCAGCAGGCTGGCATCTCCGGCGGGGATTTCACCCGCATCTTCGGATATTGCACACAAAAGTTTTCCCGTCTTTGACGTGGACCTTGACGGGCTCCTCCGGGAAACAGACGCCAACGACACAACAGACAGGACAATCGGATTCAAAAAAGAGATACTGGACAATAAATATTCCCGCTGGAACGACGTGCGCTTAAAATTGTTTGCCCGAGCAAACACATATGAGGACAGCTCTAAATTTGACGAAGGCGCCTCACTCGGTTTTTACTTTTCAGTCCCTTTAAATGTGTTCAGGGAAAAGGCCGTCACGAGCGCTGAACTCGAAAGGGATGCGGCAATGCTCCGCAGGGAGCAGAGCGGCAACATCGAGGACATTGTTGAAACCTGGTATGAATTAAAGTACAAGATCGACGATGTTATAAAGATGTACGGGAAAAAGCTGCATGTAACGGAGAAATTGAGGAGGGAAACCGTCAGGCAGGATTTCGACCCTGACAACTTTGATATGCTGCTTGCCGTCAGTCTGATGAAGGACCTTATGGATATTGACTTTGAAATGCTCGACGCTAAAGAGAAGGCTTACCTGAGGACGGCAAGGCTTTACGCCCTGTCGAAAGCGGAGAATTTTACGCAGTATGTAAACGAGGTCGAACTCAATGAACGGAATTTCGAGTTCAGAAGGCCCGGCGAGAGGGCGCTGTACATCTGGTCGGACGCCTTTAACAGGGAGGACAACCGGTTCATTATCGAATTCGCTGTAACCAAGACTATCTCAACGATCATCCTGTCTTTCAGCGAAAAAACGGACCTCTCGAAGCTCAGCGTTTTTTTGGGTGAGGCGAAAAAGAGAAACATTTCCGTAGAGTTGATGGTAAGCTCTAACAACTGGATATTCCCTGAGAGGGCCGCGGAAGCGGAGACAAAATTAAAGGACATCCTGAACTACGGTCCTTCCGTCTCCGCTGTGCATATTGATATTGAGCCTCATACCCTTGAGGGCTGGAAGACAAACAGGGACGAATACATGGGCCTGTATATCGGAATGCTTGAAAGGATGAAAGAGATTGTTGCCGGTAAAATAAAAATGTCCGTATCAATTCCCGTCTTTTATGACGCTAAGTATCTCCCCCGGATCTTTCATGCGGCGGACAGGGTCTATGTCATGGCGTACGAAATAAAAGACATCGACAAATTGAAGAACGGGCTGCAGGAGGCAATGGAGGTTGATAAAGGGAAAATAGTTTTGGCCCTGAGGCCCAAAGATTTCACTAACGAATTGGAAATGGAAGAGTTCATCGAGAAGGTAATGGGCACTACGGGACTGGGCTCATTTGCCTTCCATGATTTTGGCCAACATATAAATATTACGAGGCAGCCATGAAACTGAGAAACAAACAGACTTATATCAGGACAACAAAGGAAGAATTTACCGGGGGGAAGACAAACATAAGCAAGCTTATCTATTTTTCCGTGCTTATACTGTTAGCTTGCTTTGTCCTGTTCTATCTCTTCAGTAAGTTCTATTACGTCAACGGCATCGGACAGGTCGTTTTCGATGTGACATATGTACAACCGGACAGGGACATAAGGATAGAAAAATTCCTGGTCGGGGAGGGAACGTTCGTAAAAAAAGGCGACCCCCTTATCGAGTACGAAACTTCAAGCTACCTCTATAATGTAAACACGCCCGGCGATGAAGGAAGACAGAGATATGATATGGACACTTTCAGGCTCCACAGGGACCTGGAAGAAAAAAAGATAGAAAAGACAGGCATCGAAAAAGAACTTGAACTGCTGCAAGGCCAGCTCGACAGCATATACAGGCTTCAGTCCCTCGAAATTTATATGAGAAAGGACATGTTGCCTGTGACAAAAAGGATTGACGAGCTCAGGCTCAAAAAGGACCTTATTGAAAATGAGATCACTCTGCTGAATGAACTGACCGGCCAGGTCCCCAGGGGCGCAGCGCGCCAGGGTGCAGGTGTTCAATCTTTTGATTACAGCGGCAAAGGAATAATTCAGTCGCCTTCAGACGGACAGGTAACAAAGCTTTACAGGGAAACTTATGAGGTCGTGCCCAAGGGAGACAACATTATTGCAATCCATCAGGTCCAAAATCCGAGGATAAAGGCGTACTTTGAGCAGAATGATATACAACACATTGCTTCCGGGCTGAAAGTTGACATTGAGTTTCCCGACGGCACAGGCGGCTGCGGGGTCATTGATAAACATTATCCGTACACAACCCTGCCGCTCCCGGAGGAGCTTCAGATGAAATCCGAACCGGTGCACAGGTCGCTTGTCGCTGACATAACACCCTGTAAGGGGGATGAAGAACGATGGAAATATTTTTATAAAATGAACGTGAAAGTAAAGGTAAAAAGATGGAAAAAATAATTCTCATAACAGACAAACCGGAACAGGGCAAAGGCCTGTTTTCCCGGGTCCTCAGTCTTGATTCACTGGACTTAGAAGCTCTCAAAGATTTCGAGGCGGTTTTCATTGAAGCAGCGGATGCAGCCCGGGTTGAGGACACCGTAAGGGGAATAAAGGACCACCATGACATCAACGTTTACCTGAAGCCCCTCTTCCTGCTTGTAAAAGAGCAGGCCAAAGATGAGCGGCTCGCGGGCCTGCTGGACGGGACCATTGTCAAAGGCAATACGCTTGAGGAATCAATAAAAGCGGAGACCGGCAACATCCGGGGCATCAATAAAAAAATACAGGACATCGCGGCTGCCGGACACGCCGATGACAACAGCATCACAACAAAGATACTGAGATATCTCTTCAGCCGCGGGCGGAAATTGTCCCCCATCCGCTCGGTAAGGTCCAGGTTCGGATATTTCTTCCCGGCACTGAACGCGTATCATTCAAAGGAAGATATCCAGGTATTCACCCTCCTGGATTTCATGAAGAAGGAGCAACTGCTTTCCGGCGTTTTCAGAGACCGGATACATCTGTGCAATTACTGCAACTCCGCCTTCCTGAATTTCAGGGAAACCTGCCCCCTGTGTAAATCGGCGGACCTCATAGTAAACGATCTCGTTCACCATTTTGTCTGCGGTTACACAGGCCCTGAAACAGACTTCAGGCAGGAAAACAGGACCGTTTGTCCCAAGTGCAGGACCGAACTTAAGCATATCGGCGTGGATTTTGACAGGCCTTCCGTTGTCTATGAATGCGCGGAATGCAAAGAGGTTTTTCAGGAGCCGGCAGTCGATTCCCTGTGCATAGCTTGCGGGAAGACATCCAGTGCGGACGACCTCGTTACCGAGGACATTGAAGAGTATGATCTGACGTCCCTTGGCAGGAACGCGGCATTCTCCGGGATTGATATGCTCTTTGTGAATATCCTGAAAAAAGAAGTGAACGTCTTGAGTCTCGATACATTCAAAGAGATCCTGAACCTTGAGGTCTTGAGGATCAAGAGATACAAGAACGTGGCAAGTTCAATCACGGCGCTTCACATGGACAACCTCGACCGTATCCAGACGGAGCTGGGATCAAAGGGGCAGTCTGTTTTCATGGAGATAGCAAAAGTCATCAGGGGATATGTCAGGGAGACAGACGTTGTTACAATGACGGGTAATTCTCTCTACCTGTTCTTATTTATTGAAACCCCCCTGGAAAACGTCCAGGGCGTTATGGACCGGTTGAAGAAATCCGTTGAGAAGCCCCTGACAGACAACCTGAACTTTTCTCCCTCCATCCGGACAATATCTCTTCCTGTTGACGGGAAAGCAGACGCGGCAGAACTCATAAATAATCTGTTAAAAGCAAGATGACCGAATTTTTTGCGGACTTCCACGAGTTTTACCGGAATATGGGATTTACAAAATTCCTTCGGCTGTTCTGGTATTTCGCTGTATTTGATTTCGTCCGGTATGTCGTGGGTGATTATATTGTTTTTGCCCTGTCCGTTATAAAAAGGAAAAAGAAAGAAGCGCAGTACAGCACGGCACGGGCCGACCTTTTTAACGACCGGCCGCTCGTATCAGTCATCGCCCCGGGGAAAAATGAGGGGAAGCACATCCCCGGGCTCGCAAGGTCCCTGAAATTACAGACGTATAAGAACTATGAATTGATCATCGCTGACGACGGTTCTGATGATGACACCCCCGCCGTCTGCAGGCAGATGCTGCGGGAAAGGCTGATCGGCAGGTATTTCAGAAATGACGTAAGGGGAGGGAAGGCCTCAGCGGCAAATCTCGCGTTAAGGTACAGCCGCGGGAAATTTATTGTGCATGTTGACGCGGACACTTATCTGGACAGAAACGCAATTGAGAACATCATCACCCCTTTCTATCTCGATGAGAAAATAGGCGCGGTGGGCGGCGATGTCCGAGTGGCCAACAGCGATGGGTCTTTGGCAGCGTCCCTGCAGGCGATAGAGTATTTCAAAAGCATATCCATCGGGAGGTGGGTCTCCTCAACGTTCGGTATACTGAGGATAGTGCCGGGCGCTTTCGGCGCCTTCAGGAAGGACATTCTTGACAAGCTGAAAGGGTGGGACGTCGGCCCCGGTCTGGACGGGGATTTAACGGTCAAGATAAGAAAACTGCACTACAGGATCATCTTTGAGCACACGGCGTTTTGCCATACAAATGTCCCTGATACCTTTGCTAAACTGGCAAGGCAGAGATACAGATGGGACCGGTCGCTCGTCAGGTTCAGGCTCAGGAAACACAGGGACGTATTTATGCCCTCGGAGAATTTCCGGTTCAACGACTTTTTCTCCTTTCTTGAGAACTTCCTGTTCAATTTCATACTGAACCTCAAATGGTGGGTGTATCTCATTGACATCCTGCTGAATTATTCTTCCCTGATTAAATTTATTATCCCTATGAACTACATACTCTATTATTTGTCAAACATAATCCAGTATGTCATCGGTGTCATACTGCTCGGCAGGACCATAACAAAGAAAGAGTTGAAACTGTTCATATATCTCCCCCTCATGCCTTTATATACAACATTGTATATGAGAATTGTCAGGACGTATGCCTATCTGGGTGAACTGGTCTTCAAGCTGTCGTATAAGGACCGGTGGAACCCCGCCAAGGTCTCCCGCAAGGCCCTTGAAAAGGGGTTGTGAGTTATTGCACTTTTGTGCTTCTTAACTTTTGCACCTTTACACTATTGCCCTTCTTTACTTCAGTGTGTTCAGGAAATTGTTTACTGACACAATCGGGACAAAGGCCGTGAGTGAATTCGGCGTCCGTGCGCTCGCGGATGTAATCATCAACCTGCTTCCAGTAGCCGCCGTCATCACGGATCTTTTTGCATGAGCAGCAGATAGGGAGCAGCCCGCTCAGGGTCTTGACCCTGACGAGAGCATCCGTAAGATCAAAGATCAGTTTATTACGCTCTTCTTCAAGCTTCTTTTGTTCGGTGATGTCCCTGACAACGTGGACCAGGCCGATGATTTGTCTGTCTTCCCCAAAACGCGGGAGCGACTTTATTTCAAGACATTTTCTCAGGTTCGGCTCAAACATTTCCGTGGTGGTGGGCAAACCGGTCTTTAAGGTCCTGCAGCTTGGGCAGTTCTCAGGCGGGGAAGCTGACCCGTGGTAGGATTCATAGCATTTATGTTTCAGGAGTTTCAGGAATTCCGAATCAAGCATTTCTTTTGCCGCCTTATTGGCGCGCACTATATTAAAATCCATATCGTGAATAGTTATTGCCTCGTTAATGATATCGAAGGTCTCTTTCCATTCTTTTTTCTCCTGGAAGATCAGGTGCTCCAACTGCGTGTGAATAGTCACGTCCCTTACAACCTCCATACCGGCAACGGTCCTTCCTGATGAGTCTTTAATGGCCGAAGAAGTAATTTCAACGATCAGCTTTCCGTTTTTGGAAGGGTTGGTCCTCACGGCTGTGTGGACCCTCCCGTCTTCAAATGATTTCGTTAAAGGGCAGGCTTCACAAATGTTGTCTCTTTTTTCAAAAGCGCTGTAACAGAATTCACCGACATGATTTCCTATGATGTCTATCGCCTTTTTGTTCTGATATAAGATCCTGTAATCCGTGTCCTGGATGCTTATCCCGTCTCCAACGGCCTCAAGTATCCCGTGTCCGACAATTTTTTCTATGAGCTGTTTCCCGGTCTTGGCTTTTGCCTTCATTCTGTCCATCCCCTCTTCAGACTTTGGTTGCAAGGTTAATGTTTTTCATCGTTATAATTTCTTTATCAAAAAGCTTCCTGCTTGTCTATCGTAAATTTACTTTGCCGCATCGGGGACCTTTCACTTTACCCTCTGTATCCTTCTGATTATTTCGCTTGTGGATATCCCCTCAACAAAGGGGATTGTGCGTACTTCTTTAGCAATGTCCGCCCCGACGATATCTTTTACGTCCCAGTCCGCGCCTTTAACAAGCACGTCCGGTTGAATATTTTTTATAAGCTCATACGGGGTGTCTTCGTCAAAAAGCGTCACGTAATCAACCATGTATAATGCCGCGAGGACTTCCGCCCTCTCCTTTTCCGGATTAACGGGCCTGCCGGGTTTGATGCTTGAAACTGAACGGTCCGAATTCAGCCCTATGACGAGGATGTCCCCGAGCTTTTTGGCCCCGGTCAGATAGCGGACATGCCCCACGTGAATAATGTCAAAGCAGCCGTTGGTAAAGACGATCCTGCTGCCTTGCTGCTTTAACTTGTCTATAATATTTTTCAACGCTGCCCTGTCAACGATCTTATTCATTGCAGTCCATTTTAAATTTTAAATCTTAAATTTGCAATTTCAAATTCAGTGCGCCTGATGTATGTTATAATTTACGACTGTAAATTCAAAGGAGGCCTAATGATAAATCCGGCTATCTTCAGGCAATACGACATCAGAGGTGTATGGGAAAAGGATTTAACTCCTGAGGTAGTCGAACTTATAGGCAGGGGGTTTGCCTCGTATCTGCGTAAGTCAATTAAAAGAGACCGGGCAAAGATAAGCATTGGAAGGGACGCAAGGCTGCATTCTCCGGCGATTAGAGACAGTCTTATCAGGGGCTTAACAAGTTCCGGGATCGATATCGTTGACCTCGGTGTTTGTCCGACACCCCTTCAATACTACTCAATGCATAAACTTCAGCTTGACGGCGGCGTGATGATTACCGGCAGCCATAATCCCCCGGAATTTAATGGATTTAAGCTGAGCGTCGGAAGGACCACTATTTTCGGAGACGCGATACAGGAGATCAGGAAAATCATAGACGCAAATGCCCTTATGAACGGAAGCGGCAAGGTTGAAACATATCCGGTAATTGACGACTATATTAGTTTTATAAAAAATAAATTTGAAAGCCTTTCAGGACTCAGGGTCGTAGTTGACGCCGGCAACGGCACAGGAGGTCTTGTCGCGCCTCAGATCATGAAGGCCCTTGGGGCAGAGGTAATAGAGCTTTACTGCGAGCCTGACGGGAATTTTCCGAACCACCATCCCGATCCAACCGTGGAAAAATATCTCACTGACCTCATTGCAAAGGTCAAAGAACTGAAGGCCCATGTCGGTTTCGGTTATGACGGAGACGCTGACAGGATCGGCGCCATTGACGAGGACGGCAATATCATCTGGGGTGATAAATTAATGATAATCTTTTCGCGGGACATCCTCAAAGACAACCCCGGGGCAAAGATAATCGGCGAAGTAAAATGCTCCCAGACCCTTTATGACGATATCTCGGCCCACGGCGGGGTCCCTGTGATGTGGAAGACCGGACACTCTCTTATCAAAGAAAAACTTAAGAAGGAGCATGCCCTGCTTGCCGGCGAAATGAGCGGGCACCTGTTTTTCGCCCACAGATATTTAGGCTACGATGACGCGATCTATGCAAGTCTGAGGCTCCTTGAGATCATAAAGAAGGCCGGTTTGCCATACAGTACGAAGGCCTTGTTGCAAGATGTCCCTCACACCGTTGCGACTCCTGAGATAAGGTTTGACTGCCCTGATGAGATCAAATTCAAGATAGCCGAAAAAGCCCAGGAGGCGTTTAATGAGTACCCGTCAATCACCATTGACGGCATCAGGATCCAGTTTGACGACGGGTGGGCGCTCATCCGGGCTTCCAACACCCAACCCGTCCTGGTCCTGCGCTTCGAGGCAAAAAATGAAGCCCGCCTTTTGGAGATCAGAAATTTTGTTGAATCACGGTTAAATCAAATAATTGAGGGACATAGGTCTTGATAGGTAGACTTCCTTTTATTATTGAGATGTTTTTTGGCCCACGCCCTGCAGGCCACCGGTTCCTTTTTTAACTTACAGTAACATCTCTTATGCGCCAATTCATGAAAAGCTTGTGACCTTGTAATTTTCCCGAGAATATGGTAATTTTTCAAGTTATATAAAGATAAGGGGGAGCCTTATGAAACATGACGATATAATAAATGCTTTAAGAAGTGAAAATGAAGAGTTCAGGAGACTTGAAGAGGACCACAGGAAACTTGACAAGGCCCTTGATGAAATGAATAAGAAAAAGTATCTCACAGCGGAGGAAGAAGTCGAAAAAAAGAAAATGCAAAAACAAAAGCTTCAGCATAAAGACCGTATAGCTCAGCTTATCAGGGAATACCAACCAGGTTGAAAATTGAAAGTTAAAAGTGTAAAGTTGTTTTCTGTTTCCACTTTTAACTCTTAATTTTTAACTGTCAACTCTTAACTTGTTTATATTATGAAAAGCAATTCGATAAAAAAAGGGCTGGAAAGACTGCCTCACCGGGCGCTGCTCTACGCCACTGGGATCCCTCGCACTGAAATGGACAAGCCTTTCATCGGCGTGGCAACAAGCTTCACGGACATCATCCCCGGACACATAGGCATGAGAGACCTTGAAAGGTTTATAGAAAAAGGCGTCCATGCAGGCGGAGGTTATCCGTTCTTCTTCGGGATCCCCGGCATCTGCGATGGTATCGCAATGGGCCACAGCGGAATGCACTACAGCCTTCCTTCGAGGGAGCTGATCGCAGATATGGTGGAGACCATTGCTCAGGCGCACCAGTTTGACGGGCTGGTGCTTCTTACAAATTGCGACAAGATTACCCCCGGAATGCTTATGGCCGCGGCGAGAGTGAATGTCCCTTCAATAGTTGTTACCGCAGGGCCGATGTATTCAGGCCATTTGCGGGGCAAGAGACTTTCACTTGTTAATGACACATTTGAGGCAATAGGAAAATATAAAAAGGGATTGCTGAAGAAGTCGGAACTGGAAGACCTCGAGATGTGCGCCTGTCCCGGCGCGGGTTCCTGTCAGGGTATGTACACGGCAAACACAATGGCTTGCGTAACCGAGTCTCTCGGCATGAGCCTTCCCGGCTGCGCGACTGCCCTGGCGGTCTCAGCGCAAAAGCGCAGGATCGCATTTAACAGCGGCAGCAGGATTGTTGAGCTTATAAAAAAGGATATGACTCCAAAAAAGATAATGACCCGTAAGGCGTTTGAAAATGCGATAACGGTTGATCTGGCCCTCGGAGGCTCAACCAACACAGTGTTACATATCCCCGCAATAGCTCATGAGGCCAAAGTAAATTTGACCCTGGAACTGTTTGACAGGATAAGCAAGAGGACTCCGCATATCTCAAACATGCTGCCCGGAGGCACGCATTATCTTGAGGACCTGGATTTTGCCGGCGGAATACCCGCGGTGCTGAAGAGATTGAAATCCGGCCTCAATAATGTTATTACTGTTTCAGGGCAGAAGATATACGAAATCGCTGATGGCGCCGAGATCACTGATGAAGAGGTCATCAGGCCTCTTGATAAGGCCCATCGCAAACAGGGCGGCATCGCAGTATTAAGAGGCTCTCTTGCCCCTGACGGCGCTGTTGTAAAACAAACGGCTGTCAGCGAAAAAATGCTCAAGTTCCAGGGCAGGGCCAAGGTGTTTAATTCAGAAGAAGAGACAATGAAGGCAATACTCTCAGGAAAGATCAAACCAGGCGACGTCGTCATAATCCGCTATGAAGGGCCCAAAGGCGGCCCGGGCATGAGAGAGATGCTGAGCCCCACGTCCGCAATCGCGGGAATGGGATTAAGTGACTCCGTTGCCTTGATCACTGACGGACGTTTCTCAGGAGGAACGAGAGGTCCCTGTATCGGACATGTCTCGCCGGAGGCAATGGAAGGCGGGCCGATCTCTATCGTAAAAAATGGAGATATGATAGAGATTGATATTACTAACAGAAAGCTGAATTTACTCCTCAGCGATAAAGAAATTAAAAAGAGGTTTAAAACGCACGTCCCGGTAAAACCAAAAATAAACAACGGCTGGCTTGCAAGATATGCTTCTCTGGTAACATCCGCAAGCACCGGCGCGGTGATGAAGTCAGGGAGTGATATAGTCAAGAAGTGAAAGTGTGAATATTTTGCAGGCGTCATTCCCGCAGTCAGTTAGCGGGAATCCAGAGCAATAAGACTGGATTCCGGGTCAAGCCCGGAATGACATTTAAGCAACTGAATGTTGCTTAGGGAGATTAAATGAAAAAGAGCGGCGCAGAGATATTAATTGAATGTCTGAAAAAAGAAGGGGTGAAACACGTCTTCGGTTATCCCGGCGGCGTGGTGCTCAATATCTTCGACATTCTTTATGATGAAAAAGACTTGCAGCTTATCCTTACAAGACACGAGCAGGCCGCGGTGCACGCCGCTGACGGTTATGCGAGGGCCAGCGGAAAGGCCGGGGTAGCGATTGTTACATCAGGTCCCGGAGCTACAAATACCGTAACAGGCATTGCAACCGCCTCAATGGACTCCATCCCCCTTGTTGTTTTTTCCGGCCAGGTGCCTACACTACTTATTGGCAATGACGCGTTTCAGGAAGCGGACATTGTCGGCATCACCAGGCCCTGCACTAAGCATAATTTTCTTGTTAAAGATGTGAAGGACCTGGCTCAGACCGTGCGGGAAGCATTTCACATAGCCACTACAGGAAGGCCCGGTCCCGTATTAATTGATCTGCCAAAAGACGTGACAGCCGGTTCAACAGAATTTATCTGGCCGGAGGAAGTGAAGATCAGAAGCTACAATCCGACGTATCACGGAAATAAGTACATGATAAACCAGGCCGCCCAGATGATATTGCAGGCGAAAAAGCCCGTCATTATGGCAGGCGGCGGCGTGATATTGTCAGGCGCCTCCAAAGAGCTGAAGGAACTTGCCGAGCTTGCTAAGATCCCGGTCACAATGACACTGATGGGGCTTGGCGGATTTCCCGGCACGAATAAACTCTCAATGGGAATGCTTGGAATGCACGGCACTTATTACGCCAACACAGCCGTCCAGAATGCGGACCTCCTCATCGGGATCGGCGTGAGGTTTGACGACCGTGTAACGGGCAAGACCAACGAATTCGCGCCTCAGGCAAAGATAATGCAGATCGATATTGACCCGACATCGATCAGGAAAAATGTGAGGGTGGACCTCCCCGTTGTGGGTGATGTCAAGAACGTTTTAAGAGACCTGATAAAGACGCTTAAGGAATCAAAGGAGCAGTGGGGCGCAATCAGAAGCGCATGGCTGAAACAGATTGAACACTGGAAAGAGGAGAGACCTCTTTCATACAGGTTTGATAAAAATATCATCAAGCCGGAATTCGTTGTTGAAAAGATATACGAGCTCACCAAGGGCGAGGCCATAATCTGCACCGAGGTTGGCCAGAACCAGATGTGGGCCGCGCAGTTCTACAAGTATGATTACCCGAGAAGATGGTTGTCTTCAGGCGGCCTCGGCACCATGGGGTACGGTTTTCCCGCGGCAATAGGGGCGCAGTTCGCGTGTCCTGATAAAGTGGTTTTCGATATAGCAGGCGACGGAAGCATACAGATGAACATACAGGAGCTGGCAACAGCGGTCATCAATAAACTGCCCGTAAAAGTGGCGATACTGAACAACGGGTATCTCGGGATGGTAAGGCAGTGGCAGGAACTCTTCTTCAAAGAGCGCTATTCCCATACTCATCTTGAGACAGGCAACCCTGATTTCGTCAAGGTTGCCGAGGCCTACGGCGCTGCCGGTTTAAGGGCAACGAAGCCGGAGGAAGTAGAGCCTGTTATTAAGGAATCGCTGAAGATAAAAAACAGGCCCGTATTCCTGGATTTTGTTGTGGACTGGAAGGAAAAGGTTTACCCGATGGTCCCGGCAGGGGCGGCAATAGACCAGATGATCTTTGAGGAAGAGGAAAAGAAGGAAGAGAAGAAATTAAAGGCAGTGAAGTGAGGACAGGGATTAGGGGTTAGCAGTTAGGGATTGGTCAAGAATAAATACGAGGAGAAAATATGCGGCATACAATTTCAGTACTGGTTGAAAATAAATTCGGTGTTCTTTCGAGGATCTCAGGCCTTTTCAGCGGAAGAGGATATAACATCGAGAGCCTTTCCGTCGGCGAAACCATTGACCCCGCGATCTCCATAATGACAATTGTAACAACCGGCGACGACCTGGTAGTCGAGCAGATAACAAAACAGCTCAACAAGCTCATTGACGTCATCAAGGTTGTGGACTTCATGGAGATCGATCATGTGGAAAGGGAGATGGTGCTCATCAAGATCGCCCCGAGGAAAGAGGATAAGGCTGAGGCCCTGCAGCTTGCCGAGATATTCAGGGGCAGGATAGTGGATTCAGGCCCTTCAACCTATACAATAGAAATTACCGGGGAAGAAAAAAAGATCAGCGCGTTCATAGACCTCATCAAACCTTTCGGCATAAAAGAATTTGTCCGCACAGGTAAGGTTGCGATAGGACGCGAGGGGACAAAGAAGGGCAAGTAGGCTGAGACATAATCTTACTTAAGAGTTTCAAAAACAAAAAGGTCCCTGTATGCCTGCGGCGGGTCAATGATCTCCAGTCCCATTCTGTTTATTAAGCCGTCAGGCACGGCCTTCTGTACGTGCAGCCACTCTACTTCGCATTTCAAGATCAGAGTTTCCCCTGAATATGATTTAAATTTTACCTTCGGTGAATTCCCCGGAATAAAATCCGTCGCTGTATTCGTGGGCGCGGTTTCCACATATATCCCGTCGTCTGAAAGGTTCATTATATATCCTTCATAATTTTTAACACCTGTGATAAGTTCAGCCTTTATATTTGTAAATGTTCTTTGACGACGCTTTTGCATGATAATACCCCTCTCCCTGTTTAAATGTTATACAAAGATATATTGCCCCTCAATCCGGGCCTTTTTATTAGTTACTATGAAATCTTCCGGTTGTCTACTAAAAAATAATAATAAATATATTTAGAATACAAGTGACGGGAAGGCTGAAATGAAAGTCTGCTGCAGAATTTCTATAATCGACAATAAAACAGTAGCTGGTAGTTAGTAGACAGTAGTTAGGGGTCCCCAACTACTTACTGCTGTCTACTGACTACCCTTTCAAGGAGTCGTATAGAAATTCTTCCACAGCCTTCCATTTCAGCAACATATAAACAGGGAGCATCATGAATAATGTGGGATGGAAGATTACAGCAGGCCGAATTTCTGCATCTTGTACCGGAGGGCGTCTCTGGAGATCCCTAACAGCCTGGCAGCCTTTGTCTGATTGCCGCCGGTCTTTTCAAGCGCCTGTTCAACCAGGTCCTTTTCCACGGTCTTAAGGGAGAGTCCCGCAGTGGGGATGGCAATCGCGGCGCTCTCTACCGACTCTATTCCGCTGAACTCGATTATCTCCGCGGGGAGATGTTCGGGATAAACAACTTCGGTGTCCTCCAGGATGCAGATCCTCTCGATCACGTTTCTGAGTTCCCTGGCATTTCCATACCACGGATAATTCAGCAGAAGCTTTTCGGCTGTCGGGGAGATACCGGTGACGTTCTTTTTGAATTCCTTGTTGAACCTTTGTAAATAATGCATGGCAAGCGGGAGTATGTCCTCTTTCCGTTCCCTCAACGGCTGGAGGTTGATCGGGAAGACTTTAAGACGATAATAGAGGTCTGCCCGGAAGCTCCCGTTCCTTACTGCTTCTTCGAGATTTTTTTTGTTCGTAGTCGCGACAATCCTTACATCCACCCTTATGTCTTTGAGTCCGCCGACACGCTTGAAGGTCTTTTCTTCAAGCGCCCTTAAGAGCTTTGCCTGAGTGGACAATTTAATGTCCCCAATTTCGTCAAGATAAATAGTGCCTCCGCTTGCAATCTCAAAAAGCCCCTTTTTGGCTGTCTTGGCGTCCGTGAAGGCGCCCTTTTCATGACCGAACAGCTCGCTCTCAATAAGCGCTTCAGGTATCGCGGTGCAGGTGACCTCCACAAAAGGCCCGCCCACGCGCGGGCTGTTATAGTGCATCGCCCTTGCAAGCAGGCTCTTGCCGGTGCCGCTTTCGCCCTGGATGAGGATGGTATTGGCGTCGCTTGCCGCCACCTTTTTTGCAAGTGTGATGACCTCTCTCATGGCAGGAGATTCGCCGATTATGTTGCTGAAATTGTAAGTGTCGTATTTTTCCTCTCTGAAATAATTGACCTCTCTCTTTAACTGCGCCGTTTCCATGGCCTTTCTAATTAGAACAGAGAGCCTGTCCAGGTCAAAAGGCTTTTCAACAAAGTCATACGCCCCCAATTTTATGGCGGTGACGGCAGTGCCGATATCTCCATGCGCGGTTATGATAATTACGACTGCCTCGCCGTTTGACTTCTTCATGGCCTCAAGCGTTTCCATCCCGCTCATGCCCGGCATCCGGAGGTCCAGGATGACAACGTCAGGGGACTCCGTCTGAAAAACCTCAAGACCGTCGTCGCCGGAATCAGCAGTAAAAACTTCATGCCCTTCTTTCTCAAGGTGCTGCTTGAGGCTCTTTGTTATAAATTTTTCATCATCAACAACGAGTATTCTTCCCATAATATTATTCCTGAACTCTCACGCCGGTCTCCATGAGCGGCAGGGATATCGTAAAAACGGTCCCTTTTCCCGGCGTGCTTTCAACGGTAATTTCGCCTCCGTGTTCATGGACGATCCTCTGGCTTATGGACAATCCGAGACCTGTTCCTTTCGTCTTCCGCGTATAAAAAGGATCGAATATATTTTCAAGATGCTCCTGTTCTATGCCTTCTCCTGTGTCCTGAAATCTGATGAGCATTATTTTATTGCTCAGTATATGGCCTTTTATTTTGTCGCCGACCGTCTGGGAATCAGCGATTGATATTGAAATCGCAAGCCTTCCCCCGGAGGGCATTGCCTGGACGGCGTTTATCATCAAATTCAGAAATACCTGCTGCATCTGGTCGGGGTCCATCATAACATCTGGAAGGTCAGCGTCAATATGCGGATCAATGCTGATATCATGACTCTTGGCCTCAGGGTACACAAAAAACAATGCCTTCTCTAAAATACCCTCTATTTTATTGGGCAGGAACTGGGGCGGTTTCGGCTTTGCGTAATTCAGGAGGTCTTTCACTATCCTGTCGAGCCTTTTTATCTGAAGCAATATTTCGGCTGTGATTTCTTTCTTGTCATCGTCTGCCTTCATCTCGGACTGAATTAACTGTACCGCGCAGCTTATTCCTGTCAGGGGATTTTTTATCTCATGGGCGATGCCCGATATGATCTCTCCGAGCGAAGCAAGCCTTGCCGCCCTTTGTATCTGCTCCATGTGAAACTGTTCTATCTCTTTTTTGGCGGATTCGAGCGATTCAACCATGCTGTTAAAACTCTTTGCCATGAGGCCGAACTCGTCTTTCTTGTTCTCTTCCATTCTTGCGGACAAGTCGCCGTTTTCAATCTTCCTGATAGTGCGGATCATCTTCCTGACAGGCCTTTCTATGAGTATTCCAACCACGAACATAATGCCTGCGCCCATCAGCAGAAAGCCTATAAGGGCATCCATGAAATGCTCTTTTTTAAATGCCCCGATGGTCTGGTATACGCTGTTAAGCGAAATATCTATCCCCAGCACGCCCAAAACCTCTTTATCAGATCCGTGGCACCTGTGGCAGATGGGCTGGTTCTGAATGACGGTAAGCTTTGAGGTATACCGCTGCCCATCTTTCTCTACCAGAAAGGCCTTCTGATATTCCCCGTTCTTGAAGATCTCCACATCTTTATTATAAATTTCCCTTCCGATTTCCTTTGGCTCCGAAGAAGCGACTATGGTCCCGTTTTCAGGGAGAAATATCCTTATTCCCTTTAATTCCTTTGAGTCCTTGATCAGGCTTTCCATGAAGGTCTGCAAATCCTGCCACCTGTTTTTCAGCATGAGCACCATAATGCCGTGCGTTATCCTCTCTGAAAGCAAAACGGCTTTTTCTTTCTGCGTGTTCAGGAGCTTTTGCTCGGTCTGATTTATATCTCTCAAAGTGGACAAGACCATAATGACGGAGATAATGAAAAAAGCTGTAAAGGTTATCTTAAATTTTACGCTGTTAAACATCTTATGCCTTAATATATAATATTATCGGCTAAAACATTTAACTACATTAACCTGTTGAGAATTCAACGAAGGGACAGTCGTCCTGCCATATACAAAGTTTTACAGGCATAACCATATAACGATTTTGAAAGGTAATTAATTCATGACCGGGAAAGATAATTTTAATTTTGAAAGCCTGCTTGATGAGTCCGTTAAAATTCACGGGCATCTCTGCCCCGGACAGGTGTTAGGCGTAAGGATGAGCATATTAGGACTTGAAAAGGCCGCCATTGAAGACCCTAAGGGCAAAGACAGGAAGAAGGTCATGGTGTTTGTTGAAATAGACAGGTGCGCCACTGATGCGATCCAGTCTGTCACAGGATGCAGCCCCGGCAAAAGGACGATGAAGCTCCTTGATTACGGAAAGATGGCCGCGACCTTTGTAAACCTGCACACCGGGAATGCGGTAAGAATATTAGCGAAAGAGGAATCAAAAGCAACAGCGAAAAACTATTGTCCTGAGATCGAAGACAAGTACGAACGCCAGGCCGCCGCTTACAAGGTGATGCCCGATGAGGAGCTTTTTAAATGGGAAGAAGTGTCCGTTGAAATTCCCCCGGAGGACATGCCCGGAAGGCCTTTGAAGCGTGTGCAGTGTGAAAAATGCGGCGAATATGTGCAGGACAACAGGGAGATAAATCTGGACGGCAGGATATATTGCAAGGCCTGCGCAAAAGGGACATACTACAAAAGGAGAAAATAATAGTTTCTCTACCACGGAGGCACGGAGAAGCTTCCTTGTTTATTTTCTCAGTGTCTCTGTGCCTCCGTGGTTTTAACAATTTTTTATTACTGAAATACGAATGGAAAATTTATGAAACCTCATGCGAACATATTAAGTCTTGTCGGCAATACCCCGCTTGTAAAACTGAACCATATACCTGGCGCTGATGACGCAGAGATATGGGCAAAACTTGAGGGCTTTAATCCGGGCGGTTCCGTCAAAGACAGGATAGCGCTTTCAATGATAGAAGCTGCGGAGAGTGAAGGCAAGTTGAAACCCGGCGGCACCATCATCGAGCCCACAAGCGGCAATACGGGCATAGGGCTCGCCTTGATAGCCGCGGTGAAGGGATACAAAATAATCCTCACTATGTCTGAAAGCATGTCCCAGGAGAGAAGGCTGATGTTCCAGGCTTTCGGGGCTGAAGTGGTCCTCACACCCGCCGCCAAAGGGATGATGGGCGCTGTGGAAGAAGCGGAGCTGATATTGAAAAGAAACCCCGATTATTTTATGCCGATGCAATTTGAAAATCCTGCCAATCCCGATATCCACAGGAGGACCACCGCTGTTGAGATCATCGATGCGCTCGGCCCTGACATTGACGGTCTTGTCGCAGGCGTGGGCACGGGAGGGACGATAACGGGTGTCGGCGAGGCATTGCGCTTACACAAAGCTGATATCTGGATAGCGGCGGTTGAACCGGCAGGCTCGCCTGTGCTGTCCGGCGGCGATCCGGGCCCGCACAAAATTGCAGGAATAGGCGCGGGCTTTTATCCCGGGGTGCTGAATACAAAGATCTATAATGAGGTGATTCCCGTAACAGATGATGACGCGGCGTCAATGTCACGCCTGCTGGCAAAGAAGGAAGGAATCCTCGCCGGCATATCATCAGGCGCTGCCGCGTGGGCTGCGTTAAAAGTCGCAAAGAAATTAGGGAGAGATAAAAAGGTTGTGGTCATCTTCCCGGACCGCGGCGACAGGTATTTGAGCACAGGGCTGTTCACTCAATAGATCCAGTCCGCAGTGACGCTCAAATAATTGCCCGGATAGTTCGAGGTAAAGTCAATTACAGAACAAGTCAAAAATAAGGTATGGCTGAAGCTTTCTTTGTTCCTGTTGTTCTTCGCCGGGATAACGCTGCTGTTCTATAAGACAGGACTGATCAGGTTCTTCCTCAACAGGGAGGAGCTCCTTGCCTTCCTCAGATCTCTCGGACCGTTTGCGGTTGTCGGATTCATACTGGTCCAGGCACTCCAGGTCGTGATAGCTCCAATACCGGGAGAAGCCACTGGCCTGTTAGGCGGTTATTTGTACGACCATGTTTCGGGGACGATCTATTCCACCATCGGGCTGACCATCGGATCATATATCGCTTTTTCCATTTCAAGGGCCTTCGGCAGGCCCTTTGTTGACAAGTTCGTTAGCAAAACTACAATGGCGAGGTTTGAATACCTGCTGCACCACAAAGGGGCCTTCCTTGTCTTTCTGCTTTTTCTGATCCCCGGACTTCCCAAGGACGCCCTCTGCTATGTGCTGGGGCTGGGACATCTTTCAACGATGGAGTTCATTGTTATTAGCGGGACAGGACGGCTTTTCGGCACGGCGCTGCTGACAGTGAGCGGTGATTATTTAAGACACCAGCAATATTACAGGCTCTCCATTCTTGCCGGGGTCGCCGTTATCGTTGTCTTCCTCGCTATGGCCTACAGGGACAAGATCGAAAGACTGTTCAGAAAGCTGCACGTAATGGAATACAGAAAAAGAAAAAAGGCAAACCGCCCGCAATCATCTGCGAAAGATTAATGCCGGAAGCAGGCTTTATACCTCAAACGCATCCCTGATAAGCTCAAACTCCGGGCTGCCGTTTTTGTAACAGATACTCAGGACATCAAATCTGCACGGGGGAAGGTCGTTAAATTTTTTAAGATATGTCAGCGCAACATTGGCTATCTTGCGCCTCTTTCTTTTGTTAACTGCCTCAAACGGAAGGCCGAATTCAATGCTCTCCCTTGTCTTTACCTCGATAAAAACAAGCTTGTCATCGTCCTTTGCAATTATATCTATCTCGCCGATGCTGTTTTTGTAATTCTGTTCGATGATGCTGTAGCCCTTTTTTCTCAGGAATGCTGCGGCAAGCCCCTCGCCTCTCTCACCCAAGGTCTTCATGATGTCCCCCCTTTAAGAAAATTAACCACGGAGACACAGAGGCACAGAGATTAGTTAAGAGTAAAGATTTACGAGTCAAGGACAACAGAGTTAAATAGTCCCTAATAACTTTAACGCATGATTATTTAACTCTGTTGTTTATCTTACTCCGTGCCCCTGTGTCTCTGTGGTTAATTTTAAATGTCAATCCTTCTAAAGAAGCAGGTCCTGTTCCCTGTGTGGCAGGCTCCTGGACCAACCTGTTCAACTTTTATCAAAAGTGTGTCCGCGTCGCAATCGTATAAAATTTCCTTCACGATCTGGACATTTCCGGACGTCTCGCCCTTCATCCAGTATTTCTGTCTCGACCTGCTCCAGAAATGGGTCCTGCCTGTTTCTATGGTTTTCTCCAGTGAAGTTTTGTTCATGTACGCCATCATCAAAACCTCGCTGGTTTTCACATCCTGTATGATTGCGGGGACCAACCCTTTGTCGTCATATTTCAGCTCCGGGACCATCGCTCCTCCTTAACTTCTCTCAACCTTTTTCGCCTTTTTCAAAACTTCAGAAGCCATTTTTTTCCTGTGGTCTTTGAGGACGTCCGCAATGATCGGGTCTTTAATGCCCATAATCTGCGCTGCGAAGATGGCAGCATTTTTTGCTCCAGCCTTGCCTATCGCCATTGCGGCAACCGGGATACCCGGAGGCATCTGGACTGTTGAATACAGGGCGTCAACGCCTTTAAGCGGTGATGAATCAATAGGGACCCCGATCACCGGAAGCACCGTGTGGGAGGCGATCACTCCCGCAAGATGCGCGGCTGCGCCCGCGCCAGCGATGATGACTTCGGTGCCGTTTTTCTCCGCGTCCCTTACAAGCTTCACTGTCCTTTCCGGTGTCCTGTGGGCAGAGGAGACTGTCATTTCATAAGGTATGTTAAATTCCTCTAAAATTTTAGAGGCCTCTTCCATGACCTGTAAATCGGAATCACTGCCCATGACTATCAAAACCTTCGTTTTCATAACATCTCCCTTCTTGTTATGCGTAATCGGTAATGCGTGATGAGTTTTCTTTACGCATTACGCGTCACGCGTTACCCATCACGGCTTCTTAATCGCCTTGTCCGCTATGTCCTTCCTGTAATGCATCCCGTCAAAATGGATCTTCTCAACAGCCTTGTACGCATTTTCTTTTGCGGTCTGAATGTCTTTGCCGATCGCGGTCACACCGAGGACCCTTCCGCCGGACGTGACAAAATTCCCGTCATTCAGGCTTGTCCCCGCGTGAAAGATCATTGTGTCCTTATCACCCTTGAACTCATCAAGCCCCTTGATCGCTTTGCCCTTCTCATATTTTCCGGGGTAGCCTTTTGATGAAATGACCACACAGACAGCGGCATCGTTTCTCCAGGAGATATATGCGTCCTTCAATTTTCCTTCCGCAGTCGCCTTTAACACCTCAAAGAGATCGCAGTCAAGTCTCATTAAAATGGGCTGGGCTTCAGGGTCGCCAAAGCGGCAGTTGAATTCAAGCACGTAAGGCTTCCCGTCACATATCATCAGCCCGGCATAGATCACGCCTCTGAAATTTATCCTCTCTCTTGCAAGCCCCTTCATGACAGGACCGATCACGGTCTTCATGATCTTTGCCTCCAGGCTTTTTGTTATTACGGGCGCCGGACTGTATGCACCCATGCCGCCTGTATTAGGCCCTTTGTCTCCGTCAAAGATCGTCTTGTGGTCCTGTGATGTGGCAAGCGGGACAACCGTCTTGCCGTCAGTAAGGATCATGAATGAAGCCTCTTCGCCTCTTAAGCATTGCTCAATAACAACCTTATGCCCGGCGTCTCCGAAGGCCTTATCTTTCATTATCTGCTTAAGGGCGTCTGTCGCCTCCTCTACGGTTTCACATACGAAAACGCCCTTGCCTGCTGCGAGGCCGTCCGCCTTTATCACCACCGGCGCGCCTTTCAGCCTTATATATTCTTCGGCATGGAGATAGGATGAAAATGTTTTATGCTCGGCAGTGGGAATTCCATACTTGAGCATGAAATCCTTTGCAAAGACCTTGCTGCCTTCGAGCCTCGCGCCGGATTTGTCCGGGCCGAAGATCCTCCGCTCCTCTTTGATAAAGGCATCAACGATCCCCGCGGAAAGCGGGACCTCCGGGCCTACGACCGTCAGGTCGATCCATTCATATTTGGCGAAATTCAGCAGGGCGTCGATATCGTCCGCCTTTATATCGAGGCATTCCGCGATCTCCGCAATGCCCGCGTTGCCGGGGGCGCAAAAAATTTTATCAACCTTCGGGCTCTGGCTGAGCTTCCACACAAGGGCATGCTCCCTGCCCCCGCTGCCGATAACAAGAACTTTCAAATTAACCTCCGTAATGCGTAATGTGTAATGCGTGATGAGTTAACTCGTTACCCGTCACGCGTTACTCATCACGGCCTTTCTAATGTTTAAAATGCCTCATTCCGGTAAACACCATCGCAATGTTGTGCTCGTCCGCTGCGGCGATGACGTCATTGTCCTTGATCGAGCCGCCGGGCTGAATTATCGCGGTAGCACCTACCGATGCGATGAAGTCTATGCCGTCCCTGGCCGGAAAAAAAGCGTCCGATCCGACAACGGAGCCTTTCAGCGGATGGACCGCCTTCATGGCTGCAAGCTTTGCTGAATCAACCCTGCTTGTCTGGCCTACGCCAATGCCGAGAGCGCGGTCCGTTGCGGTAAATACGATAGCGTTGGACTTCATGTGCTTGCAGACCTTCCATGCAAATTCCAGGGCGGTAAGTTCATCAGCCGAGGGTTGTCTCTTTGTGGCCACCTTCAGCGATTTAAAATCACTTACCATTGCCGTGTCTCTTTCCTGGACGAGAAGTCCGCCCTGAATTTTCCTGATCTCAAAACCTGAAGGCGCCTGCGATAGATCCAGCGCAAGCAGCCTTATGTTGGGTTTTGCGCTCAGTAGCTTTAGCGCTTCAGGATCAAATCCCGGGGCAATTATTATTTCAACAAACAGTTTCAGTATCTCTTTTGCGGTCGCAACATTAACGTCCCTGTTCAATGCGATTACTCCTCCAAAGGCTGACAGTGGGTCTATTTCATATGCATTAACATATGCCGACTCAATGGCGTCCGCTGTCGCAACGCCGCAGGGGTTATTGTGTTTGATAATTACAGCGGCTGGTCTTTTAAATTCCCTGATAAGATCAAGCGCCGCGCCTGAATCAAGATAATTATTGTAAGACATCTCCTTGCCCTGAAGGATCTTCGCGTCAACGATGGAAAGCCCGTTGTATAAAGGCTCTTTGTATAAAGCGGCCTTCTGATGGGGATTTTCTCCGTAGCGCAGGTCGTTGATTTTGAGATAGCTCTGTGTGAAATACTGCGGGAAGGTCTCCCCTGCCTTGCCGTGCCTGCTGAGATAGTTGGAGATCAGGGTATCGTACCTGGCAGTGTGCGCAAAGACTTTTTGCGCAAGATAGAATTTCATATCGTAGCTTACCTCGCCGTCGTGGGTCTTCAGTTCCTGGATGACCTTATCATAGTCCGCGGGATCAACGATCACCACAACGTCCCTGAAATTTTTTGACGCTGCCCTGAGCATTGTCGGGCCGCCGATGTCAATGTTTTCAATGGCCTCGTCAAATGCGACATTGGGCTTTGACACCGTCTGCTCAAACGGATAGAGATTGACCACGACCATGTCAATGGATTTTATCTGGTTGGCCTTTATGTCCCGCTCGTCCTGGGCGTTGTCCCTTCTCCAGAGCAATCCTCCGTGGATCTTCGGATGAAGGGTCTTCAACCTGCCGCCTAACATTTCCGGGAACCCGGTATATTTTGAAACCTCTTCGATCTTGACCTTTTGGTCGCTTAACGTCTTTGCCGTTCCGCCTGTTGAAACTATCTCGACCTTGAGACTGCTGAGCTCTTTTGCAAACTCAACTATCCCGGTCTTGTCAGAGACGCTTATTAACGCCCGTTGCACCTTCGCCATTTTCTATCCTCCTATTACTTTAGTCCACAGATTACGCAGATTACACAGATTAAATAATTTCCTTACAAAGGAATAAGTTCGGAATGACGCTTTTATCTGCGCCATCTGCGTAATCTGTGGATATAATTTTTTACAAATAACCTTTCTCCATGATACTGGTATATCTGCCGTCTGAAACCACCACGTGGTCCAGGACATTGATGCCTACTATTTTACCTGTCTCAACAAGTCTCTTTGTTATATCTATATCGTCCCTGCTCGGGGTAGGGTCCCCGCTTGGATGATTATGAACAAACAGCACGGAAGCGGCAGCTTCCTTGATCGCGTACCTGAACACCTCGCGCGGGTGCACAAGGGAAGATGTCAGCGTGCCATCGGAAACAACTGTTTCCTTAAAGACCCTGTTTTTCGCATCAAGCATGGCGCAGAGAAACCTTTCCTTTTTTAAGCCAAAGAACCTCGGATGATAATATTCATACACCTCGCGGCTGTTTGTGAAAGACAGTTTTACCAAAGCATTGCCTGCCTCGTCCTGCAACAGCCTCCTGCCAAGCTCAAAGGAGGCCTTCACCTGGGCGATCTTCGCGCTTCCGATTCCCTTTGTCTTTGAGAATTCAGCCAGGGAGGCGTCTTCAATTTCTTTTAAACTATCAAACTGCAAGAGCAGCTCCCGCGCAAGGCCTAACGCGCTTTTATCTTTCCCGCCAGTCCGCAGGATTATCGCAAGCAACTGGGCCGTGCTCAGGCTCCCTGCCCCGAGACTGAGAAGCCTCTCTCTCGGCCTCTCTGATTCAGGCCATTCTTTAATGCTCCCGTATTCCATATCCCCGTTAAAGAATACAAGATTCAGGATGAATGATTCAAGATGTGTTTTAAAGTGATGTGACGCGGGGAGTGAAAGACGACTGACCTCTAATTCGTATAACCCAGATACACGCGGTTTAGTTCAACCTGCCGGATCGTATCGGAATGAAAAAAAGCCTTAAAATAAAATGTTCCCGTTCCTATCTGAGAGTGGAAGGTCCATAGATTCAAGTTCACTTCCATTGCCGAGTTGGTCTCGGAGTAGCCTTCCGCGGTTTCCCAGTTTGTTCCGTTATGATAATACCACCTCGTCCCGTTGGCTGAGATTTGGTACCTGACAGCGCCAGCGCTGCCGCCGCCCGCGATTTCGAAGAAGCTGTTGAGGAATAAATACTTCTGTCCGGCTTTGTTTACAATTGTGGCATTGTCCCCGGGGTAATGGGCAGGGCCGATCATTACTTTTTTAAGTCCGGGTGAATAAGAAATATTATCAGACCCGAAATACGCCCTG
The DNA here is from genome assembly GCA_016214845.1 of Nitrospirota bacterium. NCBI lineage: Bacteria > Pseudomonadati > Nitrospirota > Nitrospirota bacterium. The sequence goes on from JACRMS010000003.1 coordinate 102,149, forward strand.
TATTGAAAATACCTGTTATCGGGCACGTTGGCAAGGGACAACGACGGCGGGTTTATTGCGGTGTTGTTCAGCTCGGAATAAAAAGAGCCGGCCGTTGCGTCAGGCCCGGTAAATTGTTCATTATCACAAAGCGGGTCGTCACAGGAGCGAATTTGAAATTTCAGGCTCATAGCCCCCCTTTTGTAGAAATCGAGTATCTCTGTCCCTGTCAACGCGCGGTTAAAGACAGCGACTTCGTCAATTGTTCCGCCAAAAGACCCCCAATGAAAGCCTGTGCCGAGTCCGATTTTTGCATAATTATTTCCTGAGCTGTCAGATGATGCGCCTGCAGGGGCATCAAGTATTCCATCAACATATATCTTTAATCCGCTGCTGCCCATAACTGCCGCGGCAAAATGCCACTTTCCGTCATTGACAACTGTGGCCCCGCCGGCCAAGATGCCGCCCTGAGTATTATTTGCTGTAACATATCCGTCGCTAACGCCTAATCCGGGATAGGATGTTCCGCCAAGAGCCGCTATAGTCCCTCCGCTTACAGTCTTAAACCACGCTGTAATTGTTATGTCGGAAGTCGAGGCCGGATTTAAGGAAGCGATGTAGACCCTGCCCCACGAAAAATTCAAAGCAGTATTAAATATTCCCTCCGCAGAGTAACTAACATCATTTTCAACTATGCCATCATTGCCATTGCCGGAGTAGTCATTAATTGTTCCACCTGCTTCATTCATGTGCATTAACAGAACATTCCCGGTCATATCGGCATTGCCTTCGGAATAACCTGATTCAGATTTATTGTCATCAGGCAATTCCTTACCATAAGGCATCTGCGGGGTCCATGACAAAGCGCTCCACGAAGTTGATGCTCCAGCGTCAATAATCCTTGAGGTAAAGTACCCGGATGTTTGGTCCGCCTGAAGCTCTGCGAGGGCATTCTCTTCATCCCACTGTGTAAGATTATATGTCCCGCCGCCAAACCCGGTCAATGCATTATCATCATCGGTTTGATCGACTAATATCAGGCCCGCTGTTCCATCAGATATCCGCACCTTACCTGCATCGTATGTGTAGTCATTAGAATTTACAAACAGCCAGGAAATGAGACCGGGCGCCTCCGGAGAAGGCATATCAGGCGTGGAAGGCGCATCAGGTGTGACAGGTGTGTCCGTTGTTCCGGGCGTAACCGATACGTCAGGAGTAACCGGCGTGCTGCTATTTGTTGAGCCGCTTATACCGCTTGAGTCCGACCCGCCTCCGCCGCAGCCTGCAAATATTACCATCGGCGTGAGGACGAGCAAAAACGTATAGATAATCCCCCGATTGAATCTCAGAAATATCTCCCCCAAATTAGATTTTTAATGTAATAACCCTTATCGGCATTACAAGAAAAATCTTTAATTCAGAAATAATTGAGAGACGTAAAAACAATCGATATAGAGGATACAGATCAACGCCGGCAGACATGCATAAACCTGCTGCAAGCTACCGGAATTTCGAGTTCATGAATAAACCATAAATATTTGTCCGCGAACATCTGCGTTCATCCGCGGCTAAGCTTACTCCCCCAGCACCGCCTTCTGAACGCTTATGATCTTCTTGATCCCTGATTCGGCAAAGTCCAGCATTTTTTGAAGCTGCATCCGGTCAAACGGCTGGGTCTCCGCGGTGCCCTGGACCTCTATGAATTTACCTGACCCTGTCATAACGATATTCATATCAACCTCTGCTGTAGAATCCTCAATATAAGAAAGGTCCAGTCTCGGCTCACCTTCAACTATGCCCACGCTCACTGCTGCGATATAATCGTTGATCGGCTGTCTGACAATTATCTTGTTGTCCATTGCATATCTTATGGCCAGTTTAAGAGCGACAAACGCCCCTGTTATCGCGGCCGTCCGGGTCCCTCCGTCAGCCTGGATGACATCGCAGTCAAGCCAGATGGTCCTCTCGCCTAAAGCAGTCAGGTCTACAACAGAGCGCATGGCCCTTCCGATAAGCCTTTGTATCTCATGCGTCCTGCCGCCTATTCTTCCGGCGGTTGATTCCCTTACCGTCCTGACAGACGTCGCCCTCGGAAGCATCGAATACTCGGCAGTGATCCATCCCCTGTTCTGGTCTTTTAAAAAAGGAGGCACCCTGTTTTCTATCGTTGCCGTGCATATCACCTTTGTAGCTCCCATCTCTATCAGCACAGCGCCCTCGGCAGTGGCAAGGAATTTACTTACAATATTGATCTTTCTCAGCTCATCCGCGTTTCTTCCATCAGTCCGCATCCGTTATCCTCCTACATTTATTTTTTCAATTTGTTCTATCTTCTGACTTAAAAACCGCTCGCCTACCTTTATAAATCTTTCAGGCGAGTCTGTGACGTAGTAAGTCCATAACGGGCCCGGAAGGGAATTGCCCTCTATGCCGTATTGGACCAGCGCCTTCTTTACCTCGATGACCGTTTCCCTGGCGGAGTCTATCAGCGTTATATTCTCACCCATGATTCGGGAAATAACTCCTTTCAACAGTGGATAATGCGTGCAGCCCAGGACGAGGGTATCAATGGGTTCTTTCTTAAGCCCTTCGAGATAATGTCCTGCTGTGAGAACGGCGACGTCATTGGACGCCCAGCCTTCCTCGGCCAACGGAACAAAAAGCGGACATGCCTTTGTAAAAATGGTAAGCTCGCCAAGGCTTACCTCAAAGTATCTGTCATAGTGTATGGCCCCGTGCTCTTTCATGACCACGGGCTTGCTGCCGTACAAAGCGTTTATCGCGTGAACATAAGAGTTGCTTTTTATCGTTCCTTCTGTGCCTATTATGCCGATCTTTTTGGACCTTGTGGTCTCCAGGGCCTTCTTCGCCCCGGGCTCGATGACCCCTATTACAGGTATGTCGAATTTTTCTTTTATAGCGGTCAGGGCGGATGCTGAAGCAGTATTGCAGGCGACCACTAAAAGTTTTATTCCCTTCCTGACGAGGAAATCAACCATCTCCAGAGAATACCGGACAACCGTCTCCGGAGATCTTATACCATAGGGGACGCGGGCGGTATCGCCTGCATAGAGCACTTTTTCCTCAGGCAGCTGGCGCATGATCTCCTTCATGACAGTCAGGCCGCCAACGCCTGAATCGAATACTCCAATGGGCATGTCAGATATTTTCCGCAATTTCTTTTCCTATAGGTTTTGATATATCCAGGTGTCCGCCGAGAGTTTCAGCCTCATGGCCTTCTATCAGAATTTTTATTGCTGTAAGCCCGGGGACCACCGGTTCAATGCATTTATATAATCCGGCGATGATGTTCAGCTCTTCGGATGCATCTCCTTTAAAATCTTTCTTGAGTTCATTTCCAAGGTCAATATAGACAATACCGTCCTTGTCCATATACAGATCCTGAAGGCTTGCCCTGTAAGTCTTCAGATATCTTTTTATTGCGTCTTCAGCCGAAGCAAGCGCTGCATCTTTTCCTGTCTCTGTACCCTCTGTGGTTGCCTTGAAATCATAGAGCCTGCGTGTTTCTTCCTTCTGCTCCTTGTTCTCTGTCTTGGCCTGCCTTGATGCAAGCTCATTTACAAAAGAAGTATCAAATGTGAACTTCCCTTTTAGAAAGAAATAACTCGCCCCCGTACTGATCACAAAGGCAATAATCAGCATAAGGATGAACGACTTGCTCAACTTATTACTTCGTGTAGCTTTCCTCATATAAATAAAGCCCCTTATACAATGCGCTTGCAGTCCTGGTTTTGAAGTCTTCGGAATAATATGTGTCAAAAGAAGGCAGTTCGATCATAAGCGCCGCAGCCTCTATCTGTGAAAGCATACTATAAGGAAGCGGCCTGACCGTCACCATATCGCTGCCGAACTCCTCTGTCAAAGCGTCTTTCTCTGCATTCAGCAGGTCAACGGTTTTCTTTAAATATTCGTCCTGCCCTTTGTTGTACAAATAAGGCTTGGCCGCATCAGGGACAGTCTCGGTAATCACGGGTATGTAGATCACAATGTCTTTATGGTTTCCAGCATGCAGGCTTATGAAGATGTCGGCTGCGTTGCCGTTTGCATATTTTACCCGCTCACTCCGGGTCATAAAAAGATCGCCGTTTCTGGTCAGGGAGCATTCAAAGGCCCCTTTCTCAGCAAGAGCTTTAAGTCTTCCCGCGATATCAAGGACAACGCTTTTCTCCGCATTATCGCCCCTGACAATTCCGCTTTCAAAACCTCCGTGTCCCGGGTCAATCACAAGTGTTTTTGTTTTCGCAGGGGCGGGTTTTAAACCAGCCCCTGCAAAACCGTCCTTATTCTTTTCGCCTTTCTTCTCCTCCTGAAACACATCTAAGACAAGCCTGTCCGGATTTTGAAGGCTGAACACCTTCAGCCCCCTGAAATCACCGGGGGAAAACGTGACTGCGTTATTTATCTTCTTGTAAACAACTGTTCCCTTCTCCGCCTGAATTTGAAAATTGGGATCGGGGAAAGTCACCACAATGTTTTGCCCCTTCTGGTTGACAATTGCCTTTGTTATTATTGCCTCCGCGCCCTCAAGGACAATCCTCAGGTAGCCGGGGTGAAAGCTTGTTCTTAGTTTAATGGGAGTTTCTTCCCCTTTTGAAACAGCGGGCAATAAAAAAAGGACGACCGATAATAAAAAAATCTTTTTCATACGCAGATATGAATATTAGCATTTCCGGCGGTTGATATTCCATGCCCCGGTTGAGGTGAAAAGGGGATTATCTATCCCCTACTTCTTTCTATGGCTCTCAAGAAGTATCTCCTCCACCATCTGGCAGAGCACATGCGCAAGCGTGATGTGGGTCTCCTGAATTCTTGGAGTACTGGCTGAGGGGACAACAAAGATATAGTCGGCCTTGGACGCAAGCTTGTCGCCTTTTGCGCCGGTAAAAGCGATGCTCTTAAGTTTCTTCTTCTTTGCAGCGTCAATCGCCTTTAAAACATTGGGAGAGCTCCCGCTGGTGCTGATGGCGATAACAACATCGCCTTCCTGAGCGAGCGCCTTTAGTTGACGGGCAAAGATCTCCGAATAATCGGAGTCATTTGCAATGGAGGTGATGACCGCCATGTCGGTGTTAAGCGCAATGGCCGGAAACGGCGGGCGGTCCTTTATGAACCTGTTTACAAACTCAGCGGCAATATGCGACGCGTCGGTAGAGCTGCCGCCGTTGCCGAAAAGCAGGAGCTTGCAGCCCTTGCTGAAGCTGTCGGCTATCACCCTTGAGACTTCTATAATAGTGTTGATGTTTTCGTTGACAAACTGCTGCTTGACGGACACGCTCTCTTCAAATGCCTTTAGAATTTTCTCCCTCATTCTACTTTATCTCCGTTGAAATTTTTATCTCTTTTGAAGGCGGCCCTTCCGCCGCTCCCACTGCTGTTACCTTGTAAATATATCTCTTGTCCGGTCCCGCGTTTTTATCGGTAAAAGCCGGGGTGACCGTCTCGCCTGCCACTGCAAAATCACCGCCGGTAGAACGGTAGATCCTGTACAACTTAACATCCTGTCTTTCCATGTCGTCCCACGTAAGAACAATACCTTGCTGCGTATACACGCCCATCAACCCGGTTGGAGCGGAAAGGGCCTTTGTTGTTACCGGCTCCTGTACGGTCTTCTGAATTGTTTTTTCACCCTGCCTTTCATCTGATTTCTCTTCAACGGCCTTTTCAATTTGAGGCTCTATCGGGACAGGATCTCCCCTCCTGCCGCAGGCGATAAGAGAAGTAAGAAGCAAGAAGCAAGAAGTAAGAAGTAACAGATGAAAGCTAAAAGACAATCTCTTGTATTTCATTTTTCACTTCCCACTTCTCACTTCCCACTTTTTATTTGCTTTATCCGCGCGAGCACCATATTTTTTGCTGTGCCGCCATGGGATTTTTTACCGTCGACTGAGGCCTTAATTGTTATGTAATTAGTAATGTCCTTGCCTATCAACTCTGAAAATTGCTTGAACTCCTTCATGCTCATTTCGCTCATGGCCTTGTTGCCGTCAATGCAATATTTAACTATTGCGCCGGTGACACCATGAGCTTCCCTGAAAGGCATACCTTTTTTTACAAGATATTCCGCAAGGTCTGTAGCTGTCAGGAACCCCTTCTCGGCCGACCGCTGCATCGCCTTGCTGTTGAACCGGGCCTTCGGGAACATTTCGGTCAATACCCGGAGGCACGATTTTACCGTGTCAACCGTATCAAACACCGGCTCTTTGTCCTCCTGCATGTCCCTGTTATATGCAAGCGGCAGGCCTTTCATTACAGTCAGTATCGACATGAGATTGCCAAAGACCCTTCCGGTCTTGCCCCTCGTCAATTCGAGCACGTCGGGGTTTTTCTTCTGGGGCATTATGCTGGAGCCGGTTGTAAACGCGTCGGGCAATTCGATAAATCCGAACTGGTCGTTGTTCCATATAATAATTTCTTCAGAGAGGCGCGATAAGTGCGCCATCAATATGCTTGACGCCGAAATAAATTCAATCACAAAATCCCGGTCGGACACCGCATCCATGCTGTTTTCTGATATAGAGGGAAATTTCAAAAGCCGCGCCACATATTTTCTGTCAATGGGAAACGTTGTGCCTGCAAGCGCCGCGGAACCAAGCGGCAGGACATTTACCCTCTTAAGACAATCTTCAAATCTTTGCCTGTCGCGGTCCAGCATTTCATAGTAAGCAAGAAGATGGTGCGCAAGAAGCACGGGCTGGGCTTTTTGAAGATGAGTATATCCGGGCATCACGGTGTCAATGTGCTTCTCTGCCGCGGTGACGAGGACTTTCTGAAATTTTCCGATCAATTGTAAAATCTCCGAAATCTCGTCCCTGAGAAAGAGCCTGAGATCAAGGGCCACCTGATCATTCCGGCTTCTTGCAGTGTGCAGCTTACCGCCGGCTGCGCCTATTTTCCTGGTAAGGGCGTGCTCGATGTTCATGTGCACGTCTTCGAGTTTATCGGAGAACCTGAACCTGCCTGCCTGTATCTCTTCTTTGATTGCCTGAAGGCCTTGAAGGATTTGCCCGGCGTCTTTCTGCGGGATGATCCTCTGCTTGCCTAACATCTTTACGTGCGCTACGCTTCCCTCGATATCGTACTTCCAGAGGCGGACGTCAAAAGACAGGGAAGAAGTAAAGTCCTCCACCACCTTTTCCGTCCCTTCTTTAAATCTGCCTCCCCATAGTTTTTTCATAAAAGTAAGGATAAAATTTAACCTTCAGTATAGTCAAGCTATACATCATTAAATATCTGAAAATCTATTTATGATCTTCCCCCCGAAATGAAAGCCTGCTCCAAAATTTCTATAATCGACAAACGGCCTATTACATTTTTGCTTCAGGGCATGTCCTTAACTCTATGCCCTTTGCCCTATGCACTTAGCTTAAAACTATCTGATGTCAAATCTGTAGGTAATGTCAATTGTCCTCGTCGGACAGAGGGCGTTACTGATGTAAGCCTTAAAAACCGATATGATTCCAGGGGGCATTTCTTTCGGTTTTACATCCGCTACTGCAATGCCCAGAAGATTGCCGTTTGCGTCCTTTGCCGTGATAAACATATTCACTTCGTTAAAAGTGTCAACGGAATTATTCACTATAAAGCCTTCGATACTTATACGGCGCGAACTTTCCTCATTGGCCCATTTCCACGATTTTATCTCAAGCCAGTTCTTGTCATGCACCTCTTTAGGCTCTTCATTTGAAACGGACTTGACCGGCACCCACCCTTCCGCCCGGACGCGCACCCAATCCCCTCGCCTCTCTATTTCCTTTAGCTGTGTCCCATAATAAAAAGTGCCGGCCTTCTTTCCATCGGGGGTCAATCGCAGAGACTCATTAGGAACATTTACATAAATACTCCCGCCTGTTTTTTCTTCGGCATAGACAATGCCATTTATTAAACCTGCCAGCAGCGTCAAAACAATCAATATCTTTTGGGGCATACCTTCTTCCACTCCCGATTTCAATGATGATTACCGGCAATTTAAGAGGGTGTATTTTACCATACTTACACTTCTCAAGGACTATAAGGTTGCAACTACGGAAATGAAATGCCAAGTTGATAATCATTCCGCTGTTACTTTAGACTATAGCGAATTGCGGGTTTTTGTCCCGCGAAAAGGCGCTTTAGAAATAATCGTTGCTGCATTATTACCTATGAAAGATAAAGTCGTCATCACAGGATTTGGCCTTGTCTCTTCTCTGGGGCCAAGCGCGTCAGAGACATGGGACGCGCTGCTGTCCGGCAAATGCGGGAGCGCGCAAGTCCCGGAACTCAATCCGGCAGAACTCGGCATCCATCCACGGGACGGGCGCATCATGGATAAACACGCCCACATGCTGCTGAAATCAAGCCAGGACTCATTCAGGCATTCACTGCTTGATGCGTCATCTATTCCCGGGAATGACATTGGTTTTTTTGCAGGCATGGGGATGGTCGACTACAACATTGATGATCTTTTGCCAGCGGTTGTGAAATCATTAGACGCGGATAGAAGTTTAAATTATGACGCATTTTATTCCGGCGCATTTCAGGAAATTTACCCACTCTGGCCGCTTTCCATGCTGAACAATATAAGCTTCTGCCAGGTCGCGATCAATCTCGGCATCAAAGGGGAAAGCGCTGTGTTCTCTCCTCATGCCGACTCAGGTTCACAGGCGATAATTGAAGGGATAAATACGATCATCGAAAAAAAAGCACAGGCCGTTCTTGCAGGAGGCGTCAGTGAGAAAGCATCACCTCTGGGCCTTGCGCGGGCTTCTTTATTCGGCATATTGAATACATCAAACGATGAACCTCTTTGCCGGCCGTTTGGTGAAAATAGAAACGGGACTATTTTGGGAGAGGGCTGCGGCGTTGTCACTCTGGAGCTCCTCTCATCAGCAATAAAAAGACAGGTGCCATATTTTGCAGCCATTACCGGATATGCCTCTACCTTTGGAAAAAGCGATGGATACAATTGCCCCTCTTCAGAGGCGATCTCAAATGCTATGGAGCAGGCGCTCATCAAGGCCGGACTTTCGCCTTCAGGTATTGATCTGATCATTGCTCACGGCGACGGCACGCGTATGGGCGATGCAAATGAGATAGAGGCGATACATCATACTTTTTCAGATTGCATAATTAAGGTGAATGTATTTTCATCAAAAGGGGCGTTGGGACATATGTTAGCTGGCGCTCCAGCCGTTGATGTCATCCTCGGAACATACATCATTGAAAGTGGTATAATTCCAGCGGTCCATAACTCTCTGACGCCGGACAAAAATATCAGGTTTAATCTTGTGAACAAAGGGCCGCTGAAAGCAACCATAAAACGCATAATGATAAATTCATTTAGCTATGAAGGACAATGCGCGTCGTTAATAATAGAAAAAATAAATTAGCCACTAATGAACACGAATATACACGAAGAAAAAATTCTATATAAAGATTTGTCATATAAGATAACCGGCTTAGCGATGGAGGTTTATAATAAACTTGGTTACGGTTTTCTGGAAAAGGTTTATGAGAATTCATTAATGATACTTTTTGAACAGGGAAATATCCGCTCGCAACAGCAAGCTCCTGTTAAAGTTTATTTTGAAGGAGCAACTATTGGGGAGTATTATGCCGACATTTTAGTCGAGGATAAGATTATTTTAGAACTTAAAACGATAGAAAAACTTACTGATATTCACAAGGCATAAGTATTGAATTACCTAAAGGCAACCGGATTGCGTTTAGCGATTTTAATAAATTTCGGGAAAAAGAAACTCGAATATGGAAGAATTGTCTTGTAATAATTCGTGAAAATTCGTGTTCATTCGTGGCTAAACAATGAGATTCTTATACTACGACAAAGTCGACAACATTGAAAAAGGAAAATCAATAACCGGCGTCAAAACCTTTACGCTCTCCGAGGAATTCCTGAGAAGACATTTCAGGAGGAAAGCGCTTGTTCCCGGAGTAATATACATTGAGGCCATGGCGCAGCTTTTAGGCTGGCTTGTGATCTATTCACATGATTTCAAACTTTCCGCTGTCATGTCTCTCGTTGAGGGTGTTAATATTACTCCTGATCTAAGACCGGGATTCAAGGCTGAGGTCCACGGAGAGATTATCTCGACATCAAAAAGAGATTCGCTCGGCAGGGCATGGATTACGGTTGACGGGAAAACAATCGCTGAAATGGACCGCATCATCTACAGCCACGTTCACAAGGTCGATTCAAAAGCGCTTATGGACCTGTTTTATTACTACAGCGGTATCAAGATATAAGATACTATGAATAACCACAGAGACACGGAGAAAGGCAAAAGTATAATACTATGTTTTTATTATTTCCCTCTGTGTCTCCGTGACTCAGTGGTTATTTATATTTAAAACATGGATAGACATTCTCTATGAATAAACGCAGGGTTGTTATCACAGGACTTGGCATGGCCACTTCGCTCGGCCTTGATGTTGAAGAGAACTGGCAGAAGGCGCTTGCCGGAGTTTCAGGGATCAGCAAACTGACGTACCCTCATGCAGAAAAATCACCTGTTCAGGCAGCCGGGGCAGTCAAAGAAGCTGACTGGAATAAAATTCAAGCAGAATTCCAGGAAGATGCAAAAACCGAAGGCGAACGCAGGACCCTGTTTGCCCTGTGGGCTGCGAAGGAAGCGTTGAAGGATGCGGGACTGCTAAGTGCAGAAGAGCAAAAGTGCAAAAGCCGGAAGTTTGGCGTTGCCCTTGCCGCTGGGCTTGGGATAAACCGTCTGGAGGATATACAGAGATGGGTTGATGATAGCAAAAAATTTGATTATCAGAAATTCGGCAAAGAATACGGAGACGTCCACAAAGAATCTCTGATGAAAAACAATTCAAACAGGCCTGCCGCGCTCGTAGCAAAAAAATTCGGACTGAACGGTTTCAATACTACTATAACAACGGCATGCGCGTCTTCCTCGCAGGCAATTGGAGTTGCGTTCCGCGCGATCCGCAGGGGAGACGCCGACCTGATCGCGGCAGGCGGGGCCGATTCAATGATAAACCCTGTGGGGCTTGTCTTCTTTGTCCTGCTTGGCGCGGCAAACACTTCATCAGATAATCCTGAAGAAGTTTGCAGGCCTTTTGACAGGAAGAGGGGCGGGCTTGTAATGGGAGAAGGCGCAGGAGTTGTTATCCTTGAGGAGGAATCACACGCGCGCAAACGCGGAGCAAAAATATATGCCGAAGTTGCGGGATACGGGACAACCATGGATGCGTATCAGGTGACCGCGCCTCATCCAAAAGGAGAAGGCGCTGAAAAGGCGATGCGGGCCGCTCTCTCGGACGCAGACACGCAGCCTGAGGAAATTGATTATATCAACGCGCACGGCACAAGCACAAAGCTCAATGATTCAGCGGAGACACTGGCAATAAAAAATGTATTTAAAGGCCACGCAAACAACCTGTGCGTCAATTCGAGCAAATCAATAATCGGTCACCTGCTTGCAGGGTCGGGCGGCCCGGAATTCGTGTTCACAGCGTTGAGTGTCAGCAGGGATGAAATTCACCCAACGCTTAATTTGAAAACCCCTGATCCGAAATGCGACCTGGATTATGTGCCGGATGTGAAAAGGTCGAAGGTTGTGCGCGCGGCAATATCGAACTCATTCGGCTTCGGCGGCCAGAATGCGTCGCTTGTGATAAAAAAGTATAATATATAACCACAGAGACACTGAGGCACGGAGGAAATACTTCTTCTCTGTGTCTCAGTGCCTCTGTGGTTTAAAGGAGACTTGATGCAGATTGACTTAACAAACAAAATCGCACTCGTTACCGGCGGCTCAAGGGGTATCGGACGGGAGACTTCCGTCCTGCTTGCAAAGGCAGGCGCGAAGGTAATTATAAACTACAACAAATCAGAGGGGAAGGCAGAGGAAGTGAAAAAAGCTGTCGCTGATTCAGGCGGTGAGGTGGATATTTTTCAGGCTGATATATCCGCCCCCGATGGGGTCAAGGGGCTTTTTGATTTTATAAGAAATAATTACGGCCGACTCGACATACTGGTAAATAACGCAGGCGTCATTCAAGACAATTTACTTCTGGCAATGGAGCTCTCCGAGTGGGACAAGGTGCTTGACACAAACCTGAGGGGCCCGTTCCTCTGCACCAAATACGCCGCGGAAATGATGATGGCGAACCATTCGGGAAAGATCATCAATATCTCATCCATCGGCGCGCTGAAAGGTGGCCGGGGGCAGACAAACTATGCCTCTGCAAAGGGCGGGCTGATCTCATTCACCCGCGCGTGCGCTGTCGAGCTGGGGGGGAAAGGGATCCAGGTCAATGCGGTTTTACCGGGGATGATTGTCACCGACATGAGCACGAGAGTGAGGAAAAGGGCCGGAGAAAAAATCCTCGAACAAATCCCTCTCAACAGATTCGGCGAACCGGGAGATGTGGCAAACCTCATCGTGTTCCTGGCCTCCGACAAAGCCGATTATATCACCGGTCAGGCAATCCCCGTAGACGGGGGCATGAGCGTTTCATAAATAGCGGTCAGCTATCAGCAATCGGGAGAAAATGAATGAAAATATATCAGGGGATAGATATTGTGGGGATCTCAAAATTCAGGAATATCGTCCTTAAGAATAAAAATTTCATGTCGGATATTTTCACCGAGAGGGAAAGGGAATATTGTCTTTCACGGAAAGACCCGCATATACATTTTGCCGGACGCTTCGCGGTAAAAGAGGCGTGCCTGAAGGCCCTCGGCATCGGCATGTCCGGCGCAGGAGTTGACCATTACTTCCAGGAAATCGAAACCGTCCCCGGCCCTTCGGGAAAGCCTGTGCTTTCATTCACCGGCTGGGTAAAGAAGATGAGCAGAAAGCGAAAGATCAACCAGCTTACCGTTTCCATTTCACATTCGGCAGATTACGCGGTGGCAAGTGTAATACTGGTTAACAGTTAGCAAGATGACAACAATGGATATCAATCAGTTAAAAATAGCTAAATATATGTTTAAGAAAGGCGAGGAATTATTATCTCGTCATGACCCCTTTGGCCCCGATCTGTCAATTTCATTATTTCAAGATTCTGTAGAATTACTTCTCTGGGCAATAGCAAAACATGTCGATGCAGATATTAAAGATATAGAACCACTACTGTCCGGTTAAGAATCGAATAGATTCAACTGGTTTTGATTTTCGGTTATATTGAAACCATAATTGGAATACTGAACTATTTGTTGTAAAGGCATTTTTTCGAAAAGAGTAACTGACAGAATCTGTAATAAAGTA